>CAZTAB010000078.1:0-3258 GCA_964611475.1 uncultured Verrucomicrobiota bacterium
GGCGATGATCGCAATGACGACGAGCAACTAGATCAAGGTAAAGGCGTTTTTTACGGCGTTAAGGGACCGTCCTGATTCCGGGGTACTTTTCACGAATCCATTGCACCATACTTCGGCCGTCCCGTCCCGGGGAAAGGTACATTATCTCTGATTGATTTTGAGGTTTCCATGAGCTAGTTTCGGCGGGGTTTGGAGTGACAGATGCCGATTCCACGCAACAGCCATTGCGGATTTACGTTGATCGAGTTGCTCGTCGTCATTGCGATCATCGCCATCCTGGCGGCCCTCCTTACGCCGGCGCTGAAGGATGCCCTGGAGCAGGGCAAGGCTTCGGTCTGCGCCAGCAACCTGCGCCAGGTACCCATCGGGCTCCGTGGATATATGTCAGACTATGACGGGTGGATGCCGCCTTACGTATCCTACCATAGTGACTCGAAATCGCACACGGGCCCCGACGGTGTTTCCTATATCAATTACCGCCGGAACTGGCTGCATACCTTGTGGTTCAAGAGCGGGCCCTATCTGGATCCATTCCGCGGTGGAGACGGCTTCCTGGCTCCCTATATGGGCACCCAGAGGGGGAGTGAGTACGGTGTCATGGGATGCCCGGCTCGGCCGGATGGGTCGATGTCCGTGACCAGCAACGGTGCCTCGTACACGTAGCACGCCGAGCACCAAAAGAGCCTGGGGATCAATCTCTCCGCGACGAGGTGGTATGAAGATGGCGAGCCCGGCAACCCCAGGCATGTCGAAGAAATCAACAACCCGCAGCATTTTGTCATCTTTTCGGATACCAGCGGCACGACCGCCTACTCCATCCGGCCGAGCCGCTATTCCCGCTGGGAGTGGAACACGGCCACGGCGCCCGCCCCGCGGCATTTTGAGAAGTTCAATGCCACGTTCCTGGATGGGCATGTCGACCGAGGGAGCATCCGTGAGCTCTATACCACCAAGCACTTCGTTCCGTAGCCCTGTGTAGACTTTTCTTGCCGTGGCGGCTATGGTCCGGGGTCATGCATTCACAGCGAGAACCCATCCGTGTCGGCACCGACAAACAACTGTTTCTCGACGACCTTTTCTTCGCCTCTTCGCGTGGCGTGGACCTCACGGTGAACCCTCCCGTCGATGGCGGCACCGCGATCCGGGCGGACCGTCCATGGGAAAGCGCGCATGCCTGCGGTTGGTGCGTGGTGGTGCCGGACGAAAAGGCCGGTCACATAAAGATGTACTACGAAGCGTCCGCCCAGATGCCGTATCCCGAAGGCGAGCTGCCGCACAAGGGCTGGTTACGGTCGATGTGCTGCGCGGTCTCAACGGACGGGGTTACGTGGGAGAAGCCCGATCTTGGCAACTACGAGTTTGAAGGCAGCCGCGACAACAACATCGTGCTGATGGGCGAGTCGTCCGCGGACCAGGGCGTGAAAGACGGCGTGATCGTGATGACCGAGGGCCGCGCGTACGACCAGATGGGCAGCGTGGTGAGCGACGAGAACGACGTGCCGGAGCGGCGGTACAAGATGCTGTTCTGCGGATCGGAGTGCAAGATGCGCGCGGCGTACTCGCCAGACGGCTTCCACTGGACGGTGGCCAACGACTGGAAGCCGGTGAGCGAGCAGGGGGCGGACTCCGGCAACATCGTGGTGTGGGATCCCGCGCGCAAGAAGTGGGTCGGATACTTCCGGATGTGGGATGCCACGCGCCGGGTGGCGCGGGTGGAGACCGATGACTTCGAGGCCTGGCCGGACCGGTCGGTCGAGGGTGTCATCCTGGCGCCCGACGAGCTGGACAGCTACGGCACAGACCTGGACGGCCCGTTCTTCATCAACGGAAGGAACATCGACGAGGGGCTCAAGGGCCTTCGGTACAACCCCGACGCGCCGCTCGAGGAGTTCATGTGGTTCACCGACAATCTGGACGATATTGACGGCGTCGATTTCTACAATCAGCCGGTGACGATCTACCCCTACGCGTCGCGCGCGTACATCATGCCCTTCTCGCCGTTCTATCACCGGGCGAACCTGCTGGAGATCCAGCTGGCGGTCAGCCGTGACGGGATCCACTGGCAGCGGCCGGGAGACCGGCAGCCGTGGGTGCGGATGCCGCCGGACGAGGAGGGGATCCACATCATGTATTGCGGGCCCGGCGTGGTGCGGGACGGCAACCGGCTCTATCACTACCACAGCTACAACCCGATCTGGCACGGTGGCGCCAAACCCGGCCAGTACGATCCGGTGCCGGTGGCGCCGTACAGCGGCGAGGTCCGGCGGGTGGAGCTGCGGATGGACGGCTACATGTCGGTGGACGCAGGGAACTTGGAAGGCGGGTTCACGACACCGCCGCTGATTCATAACGGCAAGCGGCTGGAGCTGAATGTAGACACCAGCGCGAGCGGATGGGTGAAGGTCGAGTTGATCGACATTCACGGGCGGCCGATTCACGGGTACCGGCTGGACGGGTACTCGCTGCAGGACTGCGACCCGGTGATCGCCAACGCGACGAACCGCGAAGTGACCTGGAATGGGAATGCCGACGTCTCCCCGCTCGCGGGAAAACCCATCCGCATGCACGTTCGCATGCGCAATGCGAAGCTCTACGCGTTTCAATTCGCCGGGTGATTCCTGTCCAGAGGTCGCGATGAAATCCACCGCGGACTGAAACTCCGCAGCCTCCGGCACGGAGGAAACGCCGCGCTGCACAGGCGTACCTCTCAAGGCCGGATCACCCGGTATACTTTGTGGTCCGCGTTTGGCGTCGTGTCTGGGACACGGAGGATTGCCTCCTTGCCGGCGATCTGGCTGCCAAGGTTGTTCCAGGTCGGCACCGGCAGGTCGCCAGTCGATTGCACCTGGTAGGTCTGGTTCGGTTCGGTGTACCAGTAGACCTTCCGGTTTGAATCGATCGCGACGCGCGGCCAGGCGGGCGCACCTTACGGACCTACCGGAACAAGTCGGACAGATCGTACTCGTGGCACAGTTCTGGTCCTCCCAGGCGGCGGAAGGGTTTGTGCCGCCGCCGGCGTCCAGGTACAGGATGCGGGCGGCGGTTGCCGGGTGAATTGGCGCGGTGACCCACAGCAGAAGGGAGAAGCCCTCGTACCCTTTCATCTTTATTCACTGTAATACGCAAGGGGAAGAGGATCGATTTTATTCTCAGGCCTCTGGTGGAAAACAGTCAGTTGCGATACCCTGAACCAACAAGAATGAGGCTCTTCCTTGCATACTCCATGCTCCTTGGAGCTATTCTGGGGGCAGGCTGCGG
>CAZTAB010000079.1:0-1879 GCA_964611475.1 uncultured Verrucomicrobiota bacterium
CACGCACGATCCAAAGATCGACGATCCCGCGCTGCATCTTTTGCTCCGCTCTCCCGTTGCATACATCGGCGCGTTGGGCAGCCGGAAAACGCACGAGGAACGGTGCAGGCGGCTTGCTGAAAAGGGATTGGGAGAGGAGGCGATCGGGAGAATCCGCGGCCCGGTAGGCCTGAACATCGGCGCAACGAATCCATCTGACATCGCCATCAGCATCCTGGCCGAGATCGTCACGGAAAAACGAAAGAATCGTCGTTGAAACCACCGGTGCAGCTCGCCGCCGTCGTGCCCGCGGCCGGGTCGTCCACCCGAATGGGCGGCGCGAACAAGCTCCTGCTGCCCTGGAAGTCCTCGACGGTAATCCGGCAGGTCATCGACGCACTCACCGCCAGCGGGGTGGAGGAGATTGTGGTCACCCTGGGGCATGAGGCCGAAACCATGCGACAGGCACTCGGCAAAGCGCCGGTCCGGATCTTCCATAATACGAGCCACCAACAGGGCATGTCCACTTCGATCCTGCAGGGCGTGAAGATGTTGCCCGACAAGGTGGACGGGATCATGATTGCACTGGCCGATATGCCGGAGATTCGACCTGCAACCATTGCCGCCCTGTGCAATGCCTTCCACTCACATGCCGGAAAGTACATCGTCGTACCGGTTCATGACGAACAGCCGGGACATCCTGTCATCTTCCCGGGCGCGCTTCGGAATCAACTTCTTCGCCTCGAAGGAGACCGCGGGGCAAAAGAAGTCATCGCCCAGAACCATGATTCGGTTCTCCGTGTTGACGTAAACGACCCGGGCGTGTGCAGGGATATTGATTCCATGGAAGATTACAAGGCATTGAGAGTGAAAGGCTAAACAGGAGGCCAGGGCGGTTGCGGATTTTTTTCCGCGCCTGTACGGAGTGTAGAAGCGTGCCGCCCTTGAGTGCGCTGGCAAAAGGCGGCAAACGAACGCACGCCACGACCTTGCGCCTTATCGTTCCCTCGCCAAAGCCTTCAGTGCACGCGCCAATCGGCGAAGGCTTCCAACATCATGACAAGGCGCGAAAATATCGACATGGGGAAGCGCCGCGACCATCCCCGCGCAGCGTGGCTCATAGGAAGGGGACGCGAGCAGTGGATTCAGCCAGATCACAAGCGCGGCACGACGCCGGATTTCCCCCATACTTCGCTCGAGGAGCTTGATGTCCCCGGTGTCCCATCCGTCGCTAACAACAAGCACGGCGGTGTCCCGCCCGATCCAGCTTCGCCCGTCCCCGGCCAGGAATTCGTTCAGGCATAATCCGATTCGGGTGCCGCTCTGCCACACCTGTCCCGCATCGCGGGCGGATCTCCATGTCGAACCAAGCTCGAGTTCCCGGACTTCCCGGGTCGCGTTCCGCAGCGTGGTGCTGAACAGGAAGACGCGGAAGTCGGGAACCGCTCGCGACAGGGCAATCATCACATGCACCAAGAACGAATGATAGGGGTTCATTGACCGGCTCGTATCGAGCAGCATCACCACCCGGGGCTTTTTCCTCTTTCTTTCTCGGCGGGCGAGATCAACCAATTCACCGCCCCGGCGAAGATTCATCCGCAGCGTTCTCCGCAGATCGGTCCGGCCACGCTGCGCGATCTTCCATCGCCGGCCTTTTCGCCTCATCTGCAAAATCCGCGCGATGGCCCGCGCGGCGGCAAGAATCTCCGCCTGGTTTCTTGGATCGATCCGGCCATAGTCCCGACGGGCACCCGAGTCGCACGGGCTGTAGAGTGCGGAATCAACCGATTCCTCCCGATTGCAACCACCGGCCAGCCATTGCTGAATCCGGTGCACGCTCAACACCGGGTCACCCGGCTCCGGGTTGGCTTCCGATCCCCGGGCCCCCTCCCCGTCCGAC
>CAZTAB010000080.1:0-4186 GCA_964611475.1 uncultured Verrucomicrobiota bacterium
TTCCTCATTCCAAAGCGCCTCCACCACGGGAATCGTTCGCCTCAATTCCTCATCCTCGGAGACACCGGTCGCACCCGGCCGGGTCGATTCCCCCCCTATGTCTATGAGATCCGCACCGTCACGCAGCATTTCGCGCGCCCGGCAAATAGCTGCGGCCGGTTCGTCAAACAATCCGCCATCAGAAAAACTATCCGGGGTAAGATTCAGGATCCCCATAATCAGCGGCCGCTTTCCGACCTTGATTCTGGCATCCTTACACGACCAGATCATGCAACAGGCAAGCTCACGCCGGAGATGCGTCCGGGTCACGCGCACCCGGCAGCGGAGGGATGAAATCATCCGCCTTCCCGGATGAATCCTCAACCGGCTCGCACGTCTCCAGAACACCCTCCCCGGGTGTCTTCTTTTCGTTGTCCCCGCGCTCAGATTCGCTCGGCAGACGCCCATGACGGATGATTTCCATCACTTCCTCGCCGTCGAGGGTCTCACGGTCCAGCAGAAGCTGGGCAATCAAGTCAAGACGGTCACGATGAGTCTCCAGGTATTCCATCGCCTGGTCATAGGCTTCTTTGAGAAGCCTCCCGACCTCGGAATCAATCTTCCTGGCCGTCTCCTCGCTATAATCGTTGTTGCGGGTGATTTCGCGGCCGAGAAAGAAGTGCTCCTCCCGGTTCCCCAAGGACTGCGGCCCCATAAGCGAGCTCATTCCCCAGTCGCACACCATGCTTCGGGCGAGGGTCGTGGCCTGCTTCAAGTCGCTCTGGGCACCGGTCGTGATATCCCCGAAAACCAGCTCCTCCGCGGCCCGGCCGCCCATGAAGGAAATCAGCATCGCCAGGAGCTTGTTCCTGCTCTCGGTGTATCGGTCCTTCTCGGGCAATTGCATGGTGGACCCCAGTGACTGGCCGCGCGGAATGATCGTGACCTTGTGAAGGGGCTCGGCATGGTCCTGCAACGCCATCACCACGGCGTGCCCCGCCTCGTGAAACGCAGTTAACTCCCGCTCTTTCTCGTCAAGGATCCGGCTTCGGCGCTCCCGGCCCCACCGAACCTTGTCACGCGCCTCCTCCAGATCCCCGGTGGAAACCTGTTCAGCGCCCCCACGCGCCGCCAGCAGGGCTGCCTCATTGACGAGATTGGCCAAATCCGCGCCGGAAAAGCCGGGCGTACCGCGGGCCACCCGGCGAAGATCCACTCCCTCGCTCAACTTGATCTGTTCTGTGTGAATTTTCAGGATCTCCTCGCGTCCATCCACCGTCGGGAGATCAACAACAATCGATCGGTCGAACCGGCCGGGGCGAAGAAGCGCGTTGTCGAGTACATCCGGCCGGTTTGTCGCGGCAATGATAATCACACCCTCCTGGGTGTCGAAGCCATCCATCTCGACCAACAGGGCGTTTAACGTCTGCTCCCGTTCGTCATGGCCCCCGCCCATCCCGCTGAACCGGCTCCGGCCCACCGCGTCGATCTCGTCGATGAAGATGATACAGGGCGCGTGCTTCTTTCCCTGTTCAAACATGTCCCGGACCCGGGATGCACCGACGCCGACGAACATCTCCACGAAGTCGGAGCCGCTAATGCTAAAAAATGGAACCTGCGCCTCGCCTGCGATCGCCTTGGCAAGAAGCGTTTTACCCGTTCCTGGGGAACCGACCAGCAGGACCCCCTTCGGAATACGCCCCCCGGGCCGCTGGAACTTCTTCGGATCCTTGAGGAATTCCACGATCTCCTGGACTTCGTCCTTGGCCTCCTCGACCCCCGCAACATCCGCAAATGTGATCTGGTTCCTGTTTCGGTTAAGAAGCTTAGCTCGGCTCTTGCCAAAATTCATCGCGCCCCGGCCCGCGATCCGCATCTGGCGAATGAAGAGGAAATAGAGCAGGCCAAGGATCAACAGGAGTGGAACAACCCCTGTGAGAAGGGAGTGAAGGACCGGACTCTGGTAACGCACCTCAGCCCGGAGTTCATGTTCCATTCCATGCTCTTTGAGCAGACCCACGACGTCGGTAGATTCCAGGAAGTAGGCCTTGAAACGGCGAGGTCTTCCCGTTTCCGGATCGTTGGATCGTTCGCCCTGAATGTAGTGCCTGCCAGTGACCTCCACCACGATTTCGCAGTTCTTGATTTCACCGTTTTCCACAAAATCGACAAACTCGGGAATATAGCTGACATCGGGGTACTTCTCCCGGCCCTGCGGAAGAACGTTGTACATGGCCACAAATAGAGCCAGGAGCAGGAGCCAGACAATCAAACCCTTGAGGGGCATCTTCTGGTTGGAAGCGCCTTCTTTGCGCTCATTATCGAGATTCTGTGGACTCATGGTGAGGACTCCCCCCCCAGATCGGTTGGGCGAAACTCAAGTTTTGCCAACCTATACTATCCTTATCAAAAAAACAACGATAATTCGGGACGGAACCAAAGCTCAGGCCAGGCCAACCGAAACCTTTAAAGAATGCGCATGGGGTCCTCGAACCGCCCACCGACAGTCGACTCGGTATCCGGGCACCCATGCAACTTGGTCGCGACACTCAAGCACCGGAATCCGGTGACGAATCGCCCGGGGGATTTTCCGGTCCACAAAAACATCCTGCAGTTTCACGGAACCCTCCATTCCGAGCGGACGCGTCCGGTCCCCCGCTTGCCAGTTGCGGACGTAGACAGGGCTTCTGCCGACGGTTTCCAGATCGATCCAACCGGTGACGGGATATCCCCCGATATCCGCTGATTCGGAAAGATCGAACCCTTCATCAAAACTGGCTTCTACACACAGGCCTGCTTCGCGGATCAGGATTTTGCCAGGGATATTCAATTTCACCCGGAACGAAGCGGGTTCGAGCGACGGCTCGCTCCGCGCCAACACGAGCCCTCCAGCCGTCTTTCCTACACGCCAGCCTTCTCCAAGGGACAACGCCCCGGATTCAGCCGAAGCCAATGAAACAACAGCCTCTAGCATATCGAAGTCGATCCGGCTCATCGGGACCCCACCCCCCCGCAACCACTCCCGGAGCACTCTGCGCCGCAGCGCGAGCTTGAGTGAATCGACCCGGCCGGCATCCAGGCGGTGTCCCTCGCCGGGCAGCCTGCAATCACTGAGGGAATCGTCGGTCAAATCTACGAGCCAGTCTTCCTCGTCGGCAAAAATTGCGGCCGTCCGCGAGAGCACCTCCCGGACGGAGGGGTTCAAATGTTGCTTCAGGTAAGGGATCACCTGGTTGCGGATCCTGTTTCGGGCAAACCGGTTGTCGTGATTCGTGGCGTCCTCCCGCCATCGCTGGCCAAGCTTTTGCAGGGTCCCCAGGATCTCCTCCCGCCTGCAGTCCAGCATGGGCCGGATAATTCGAACTCCTTCCCGCTCACTCCGATATGCAATACCGGCCAGCCCCCGGGGTCCGCTGCCCCGCACCAGGCGAAACAGGATCGTTTCTGCCTGGTCGTCTTTCGTGTGGGCCGTGGCAACCGCGTCGGCACGGTGTTCCTTCGCCACTCGCAAGAGAAACTCGTACCTCAGCTCGCGGGCGGCCGTCTCCAGCGAAAGACCCGATCCCGCCGCGTGGGCTTCCACGTCGACCTGCTCCACCCTGCAGGAAACGCCAAGCCCGGCACAGAGGGAACGAACGAATTCCGCATCCTCACCCGACACGTCACGAATTCCGTGATCCAGGTGGGCGCAGAGAATTTCGGAACAGCGAGGATCCCTCAATTCGAGAAATGCTTTCAGCATACAGACCGAATCCGCGCCGCCAGAGACGGCCAGCAGTACCCGATCCCCCTCAGCCAGGAGAGCGTGCCGCCCGATCGTGCTCGAAACAGTGCATGTCAGATTTTCATTCAAGGTCGGCCTCCAGGTCTTCCGGCACACGAGGCGGCACCCAGACGAGACGCGTCACCGCAATGCAAAGGGTCGGGCTGGCTGCTTGCCCACCCCCGACAAACAGAATGAGCATGCAATCAGCCTATCCGTGCCTGGCCGTCCATGTAATGACGAATCGCCTCTGGAATCTCGACCGACCCGTCCTCCTGCTGACCGTTTTCCAAGATGGCGACGACAAGCCTGGGCAGCGCCACCCCTGAACCGTTCAGCGTATGCACAAACTGCCGTTTCCCGTCCGAATCGCGACATCGGATGTTGGCGCGACGAGCCTGGAAGTCAGCGAAATTGCTGCAGGAAGAAACTTCAAGCCATCTC
>CAZTAB010000081.1:0-10811 GCA_964611475.1 uncultured Verrucomicrobiota bacterium
ATTGACGGCTCTGGGATACAGGCAAACGGGGACGAGCACATCAATAATCCGCCCACGGGTCAGAAGAAGATTATTCCTCAGGGCATGGATGGAGGCGCAGGGGGCGCGCGGATCTCCGGTGACTCAACTGCTCCGGCGCACGGGGTCTGGATAGAATTCAACCTGGGTTCCGCCAAGGATCTTGGAGACATGTTGGTCTGGAACTATGGCGAGAGCGCTCCTGGCACCAGCTGGACACAACAGGGTGCCAGGGATGTGCAGATCTTCTACACCACGGTCGGTGGTGGAGCCGCGATCGGGAACGCCACGGACACGAGCGACGGGTGGGGTAGTGATACCTTTGCGGACTGGACCCAGATCGGCGGCGAGGCCAACGTGATCGAGTTGAAGAGGGCTGACGAAGCCTCAGTCATCAACGAGGGCTTTCTCATTGCGACGGATCGCATCGCGATCAACGACGCTGCGCAGTACGTGATGATCCTCGGGTCGGCCGACGGGGACCGGGACAACTGGAACTTGGGCAATCCTGACGTCGGTCTTTCCGAGGTGCGCTTCGAGTTGTCGACGGGGGCCTCGCCCCCGGATATCGTGGCCTCGGCGATCGGGGATCAGACCGGCTTCAGCTTCACGAGTGCCACGGGCACCGTGTACGAGCTCCAGCGTGGTCCGAAGCGCATGTCCGTGGGGCTGGCGGTCGGGATGCCTTCCCTAAACGAGTGGGACACGCAGAGCGAGGTGTCAGTCATACAGCACTCCGGCCATCCGGGTACCTCGGACCGGAACGTGGAAAACATCATCAATGGCTCCGGCATTTCTGGCACCGACGGGGAGCTTCACGGAACGGATGTCTCTGGATCGATGTGGATGTCCCGGCCCGAGAGTGCAGGAGGAAGTGGCGGGACGGCCCAGAACCCGGGTCAGATTCAGGCTACCCATTACGTGACCCTCGGGTTTGACGAGGCCCGTACCTTGGGTTCGGTATGGATCTGGAACTGGAACGAAACTGCCTGGCCCAAATACGGGTGGAAGAACCTCGCAATCCAGGTATCCACGACCAACGGAACCGACCCCAGTGACTGGACGACGGTCCATACGGGTATCGAACTCCCGCAAACCCCGGCGAATGGCGATTTATCGCCGAGCATCCAACTCGATATGGGGGGTGTGGAGGCACAGTACGTGGCCATCATCAATACCGGGGAAGGCACCGATGCTACTTGGCAGGGTGACGCGAACAACGCCGGACTCAGTGAAATACGTATCTACGAACAGGGGGAACGAACGGTCACGTTTGAGAAGAGTGACACGCCATGGCAGAATACAGGCGCCCGGGCGATCGGTGACGGTTCGGTCATCTCGTTGTATGATCCGTCCGGATACGACACGAACAACTTCTACCAGGTCGTGCCGGCGGAGTAAGGAATAAGAGCAGCAACAATGTGATAACCAGCGCCCTCGTCCCGCGGTAAGCGGGGCGAGGGCGTTTTTCGTGCCGAATGACGATCCGGATTCAGGCTCGACCCGTCATTCGGCATTGATCTTTTCACATTCATTTGTCATTACTCTTTCCTCATGATCATCGATGTCCACACTCACCTCTCGACCCGTGAACAATGGGGGCCTGTGTTCTGCGCGGCGTCAGATAGCGCGAATGCTCAGTTGCGGGTGGACCTCCAGGTGACGCCTGAGCGTCATGCCGCCGCGCTGCAGGGCGTGGACCGGGCCATCGTGTTCGGGATCAACTCCCTGGCGTTCGGGCTGAATACGCCCAACGAAGCGATCGCCGAGTATGTGGGGAAATACCCCGACAAGTTCATCGGCTTCATGTCGGTCGACCCGCACCAGGAGAATGCGCTGGAGGAAGTGGACCGGAGCGCGAAGGAGCTGGGCCTCCGCGGAATCAAGATGAGCCCGGTCTACCAGAACTATCACCCGCATAGCGAGATCGCGCGGAAGGTTCATCGGCGTGCCGAGGAGTTGGGACTCCCCATTCTTACCCACGCCGCCTTTCATTCCATCGCCGACACGAACATGGATTGGGCCGATCCCATTCTCTACGACGAGGTGGCGCGCGAGTTTCCTGACCTGAAGATCATTCTTGCGCACATGGGCTTGCCTTGGCACGACGCCGCGATGGTCGTTGTCCGCAAACATCCAAATGTCTTCGCGGACATCTCCCCCGCCTTCCACCGCCATTGGCTCTACCGGGCCATGCTCACCTTCCAGGAGTTTGACGTGATGGACAAACTTCTCTTCGCCAGTGACTTCCCGTTCTCCACCCCGGAGAAGGTGATCGATGTCCTGCGCCATATCAACGATCCGCTCGAAGGCACCAACCTGCCACGGATCGAGGAAGAGGCGATCGAGGCTCTGATCCAACGGGACGCGCTGGCGCTGCTGGGGTTGGAATAGGACAGGGGTCGTGCGCTTTTTGATGAGGCGGGGAAACGAACGTTCTTCTCTCGGCATGGGAGATAAGCCCGCTCTTGCCCCGATCTTTCTCCTTTCAACCGCCGGGGATTCGCAGAGGTCCTGCCCAAAAGCTTGTGTGGTCGTCGAACTCATGGGTGAATACGCGTTGTGAAGCATCAGGTGCTTGTAACCAGCTACTATGACCGCGACGCGACCGATCCGGCCCTGGAGCGGCTAAAGCCCGTGGCGGGGGTGACGCGGCTGTTTCCCGGTCGCCGGGTGGAGCGCGATGAGATGATGGCGCATTTGCCCGGATGCGATGCCGTCCTGATTGCGGACGAGGAGATTGATGCCCCGGTGCTGGCGGAGGCCCCCCGCCTGGCCATGGTCTGTGCCGATGGGGTCGGGGTCAACAGCGTGGATGTCGAGGCCGCCACAGCTGCCGGGGTGATCGTCAACAACGCCCCGTTCGTCCACGAGGCAAACGGAGACTTTACCATTGGTGTCATTCTCGCGCTCATGCGCCGGCTCTTGACTGCCGATCGAGGCACTCGTGCCGGGCGGTGGAATGAACGCGATGACTACCTTGGGACGGGCCTGTCCGGGCGAACCCTCGGCCTGCTCGGCTTCGGGCGTGCCGCGCAGGCGGTGGCGAAGCGGGGGGCGGGATTTGGCTGCCGGATGCTGGCCTATTGCCGCAATCCGGACCAGCGAATCGCGGACGAACTGGGCGTCGAGCAGGTAGATTTTCATTCCCTGCTGCAACGGAGCGACATCCTCTCCATTCACGTGAAGCTGACCGAGCTGACGGCAGGCATGATCGGAAGCTCCGAAATCGACCGGATGAAAACCGGTGCTTTTCTGGTGAACACCTCGCGCGGTGCCGTGCTGGACGAAACGGCGCTCATCAGGGCGCTGGAGAGCGGGAAACTGGCCGGCGCGGGGATCGACGTCTTCTCCGAGGAACCTCCCCCACGTGACCACCCGCTCTTCGCCATGGACAACGTGATCGTCACCCCGCACATGGCTAGCGACGACAGGGCGGCCTTCCGCGCGGTGTTCGAGGGCGCCGTCGGCGATATGCTTCTGCTCTTCAATGGAAAGAAACCCGCCCACATCGTAAACCCCGATGTATTGAACCACGGGCGGTGCCGGCATCTGCGCGATGGCTGATGCCAGTTTCGGGAAAACGAATTTTGAACCGAAGGGAACGAAGGGACTGAAGTCATGGCATTCTTGATGCCGAAAGTGTTACGCACCGCAAGCTTGATTTTTTCCTTTCCAGAAACATAACCGCAACCCCCCAAAAACCACATCGAGCCATGACAGATTCAAGAACCCCCGGGCTCAACGAGGCCTGCCGCCACCTGATTCTTGACCTGCGGCAAATGAAGCCGTTTTGCGAGAAGCCGCTGGTGATTGAGCGGGGCGAGGGTGTCTATGTGTACGATGTCGAGGGGAAGCGTTACATCGACGGGATCGGCGGCATTTTCGTGGTCAGCATCGGGCATGGCAACCGGCATGTGATCGAGGCGGTGCGGGAGCAGCACGAGAAGATCGCCTTCGTGGCGCCACTGCACGCCGTCTCAGACACCACCGTGCGCTATGCGAAGAAGCTCACGGAGATCACCCCCCAAGGGATGAATACCGTCAAGCTGATGGGCAGCGGATCGGAGGCGACGGAGTCGGCCCTCAAGTTTTCCCGCCAGTACCACCGGCAGACCGGCAATCCCTACAAGTACAAGGTGATCGCAAACTACACCGGCTACCACGGCGCCACCATGGGCTCGATGTCGGCTTCCGGTCTCGGTGGTGCGCGCAAGTCGAAGTTTGGCCCCTTCCTGGAAGGGTTTATTCATCTTCCGCCGCCGCGATGTGAGACGCAGGCCGGCGGACAGACCTGGGACGAACTGCGTACCGCATCGCTGCTGGAGGAGGTCATCCGTCTCGAGGGACCCGAGTCGATCGCCGCGTACATCCTCGAGCCGATCAGTAATACCGGCGGGATCCGTACGCCGACCGAGGAGTTCTTCGCTCGTATCCGGGAGATCTGTGACCGGTACGACGTCCACTTGATCTACGACGAAATCATTACCGGGATGGGGCGCACCGGGGAGTGGTTTGCGGCCCAGACCTTCGGGGTGGCGCCCGATATCCTGTGCTGCGGAAAGGGATTTTCCGGTGGCTATGCCCCGCTTTCCGCCATGATTGTGCGTGACGACCTGTACATGGAGGGATTCTGGGGCGATGACGGGGAGGAGATTCATTTTGCCCACGGACACACCTATGGCGCGAACCCGGTTTCGTCAGCGGCCGGGCTTGCCGTCCTCGAGGTGGTGGAGAGGGACAAGCTGATCGAGCGCGGTCGTGAAACGGGGGAGCACATCCGGCATCGACTCGGGTGCGAGGTGGCTGCGTTGGGAATTCTTGGTGAAGTCCGTGGTCGTGGTGCGCTGACCGGCGTGGCATTTGTCCAGGACATGGATACGATGACCCCGTTTCCCGACGACCGGTTGTTCGGGAAAAAAGTTGAAGCGCGCCTCCTGGACCGGGGCCTCATTCTCCGTTGCGATCCGCACTGGATCGCTTTTGCGCCCCCGCTCTGCATGACGATCGCGGAGGCGGACGAGATGGTAGACGTGTTCGTGGAGTGCGTGAAGGCGGAAAGGGGTGGGGGGTAGGTTGTCCATGAACGCCGGCCCGACTCTGTCACCCCGGGTAAAGACAAGCCCCGGGAATTGCCCCGGAACCGACCGCCTAACTCAATACCCCATCATCCAGACACCACCGCAGGGCCTGTTCCAGGCCTTCCTCGGTTGAGTATTTCGGTGCATAGCCCAACTCGCGTTCCGCCTTGCCGACATCAAGGCACATGTGCTCCACGAGGAATTGCATTCCTCCTTCATCCACCGCGTCCGGCCGTTTCTCCAGAATTTCCTTCATCGGCAGCACCTCCGCATCCGAGTTGCTGCCCAAAATCTCTTTTGCGGCTTCGAAATAGGTTCGGAAGGTGACCGCCCGTTTGCAGGAAATGATGTAGATCTGCCCGTTGATTTCCGGGCCCCTGGATGCACCGAGAACGAATGCGGTGGCGAGGTCGTCATTGCAGCCGGACTGAACCAGGACCTTGTCGCTCTCGGGAATTTCCACCGTCCGGCCTTCCCGCATGAGCTGCCAGTACCTGATGTTTCGTCCTCCCCACAACTCAAGGGGAATCCGGTGCCGCCCGATGATGTTGGTGGGGCGAAAGATGGTCACGGGAAAGCCGTTCTTCTCGCACAACTCGAGGGCGTATGCATCGCGCTGGCTCTGCCAGTAGAAATTGATCCCGGTTTCTTCCCGCCAGGGATTCGCTTCATCGGCCGGGCACGAGAGAAGCGGGGTATATGTGCCGGTGGAACTGATCATGAAGTAGTGCTCGATGCGGCCGTTGAATTGTTCGAACGCGAGTTTCACGTGCTCGGTGGTCGGCACCGCGTCCACCACCACATCGAACTCCCGCCCGGACAGGATCGAGGTGAAAGTTTCTGGATCGCCCTTGTCGCCTTGGAGCCGCTCCACGCCGTCGAGGTTCACATGCGGTGCGTCGTTCCGGTTGCGGCTCACCCCGGTCACCTGGTGCCCTGCGTTGGCGCATCCGCTGGCGATTCGGCCGCCGCACTCCCCGGTTGTGCCCAGGACAAGTACCCGCTTCGGCGCGAACATTAGAGATCCTTGTCCGTAAGCAGCACGTAGCGCATGCCGAGGATTTCCTCGTCGGACATCCTCCCGCTTGGCTTCCGGCTCCAGTCTGCGCCCGGGCGCACAAATACGCCGCCTTCAATAAGCTCGTCCTGGATCAGTCTGCGGCCTTCATCTTCATGGATCGACTCCAGGACGTACAGGGGCGCCCGGTCGATGTCGGTTTGCGTGACGAGCGGCGGGACCCCCATACAGGAGATTACGGCGGTCGCATCTGAACGTTCCTCCAGCAACTCAAAGAATCGCTGGTGGGAGATGGGCGGCCCGGCGGCCGCGAGGCTCATGGCGGGATCTCCCTCCGGCTGGATCATCATCGCCTCCAGGATCATGCTGGTGCCCGTGAAAGCGTCCCGGAAGCCTTTGATCCGCGCCTCCTGGGGCTTGGAGTACTCCTCGCCGGGAGGGGCCAGGGTGCCATCCATGAGGACCAGAACCGTGCCGCCATCGGGATACTCCTGCGCGAGCCTTTCTCCCAGCAGTTTTCCGGCAACCTCGTGAAATCCAGGAATGACGACTGGTCCGCTGGACCCGCAGCCCCGGATTGTGGCGTTCCCTAGGACGATGAATAGCAATGCCACGAGGACAAAAATCCCCGCAGCGGCCGGCCTAGGCGCCTGTTTTCTCAGGGCCAGGAGAGCAATCAGGCCGATCAGGATGAGAATCAGCAAAATTTTCATGGGGTCCCCTATGTCTACGGCTGGACACTAGCGTTGCCACGATTGTAGAGCCCCGGAAGGGTGGGGTCAACCGGGAGATGCGAGGAATCATTTCTCGTGCAACCCGGGTGAACCGGTGACGGATTCCTGGGGGCACGCGTGCGAAAGACGAGACGAATGGAGGGGTGACTGGATGCCGGGACAACGGCCCGTCCTGGCATGGGGCATCCACACGACCGGACATGTTCTTCATCCGCACCGGTGTACCACGCGGGACATTGACGGGACTGCCGGATTGCAACACGATACTTGGCGAGCGTACGATGAGGTTTCAATCCGACGTTTATTTTTCGACCGGAAGGACCCTTTCAGATGATGGATCCGTCGCAGACCCAGGCTGTCCCGACCCTTAGCTCAGCCCAGAGGTATCACCTCGAGGTTTTCGGGTATGTTCTTCTGGAAAACACCCTGGATGCCGATTTCGTGGGACGGTTGCGCGCGGCGCTGCTGGGTCTGAAGGAGGAGTTTCTTGTGCAGCCCGACCTGGATACCGCGAAGGTGCGTCGATGCGGAGTACACCAGGGTGGTTCCCCCCATCACCTGCACTTCACGCACATCCTGGAAAGTGACCCGGTTTTTCTCCAGTATCTTGCCCATCCGCGCGTCGTTGCGCTGGCCGAGGAACTGGTGGGAGGGGCGGTGCGTCTCGAGGAATCCGAAGCGATCGTGAATTCGAGGAATCCCGCCGAAGCGCTGCCGGATCCTCCGCGGTACGGTTTCCACCGGGGAACGGAGCATGGCGTGGGAACTTACGAGGAGAATGGACTGATCCACAGCAACTTCGTCAAAGTCCTGACCAACCTGACGGATCTCGGCCCCGACGACGGTGGCACAACAGTCATTGCGGGCAGCCACAAGCTGGGGCTACCCGCCGAGGAGATGATCGCAGCCGCCTACGAGGATCCATCCCTCATTCATCAGGTCGTTGCGCCCGCGGGATCGTCGCTTCTCTTTGCCGAGTCCCTCATTCACGCCACCGGCATTCTCCGCAGTGACCGGGAACGTGTTGTCATCATCGGCGGCTATACCCCGACCATGTTCCAGGTCTGGCCTGGACAGGAGCCGAGTGCGGAATTCGTGGCCGGCGTGCCGGAGCACCTGCGCCCCCTTGTCAGCGGCAGCGACTCGTGGAACTGGAGGAGGAAATGCCGGGAGAGTTTGAAAGGGTGAGTTAAAAACCGTGAAGTGGAGGGAAAAAACGAAGTTTTGTGTCGTTCCGGGGTTGTCGTGGTACATTCACCGCAGAATGCGCGAGGTGCCATCCCATCTTTTTGCAGTAACGCCTGCCGTGCTGCTGCTGGTTTGCGCCGTGCCGTCTCATGCAGCGTTTACTATTTTCCAGTCCGGGTTTGCGAACCGGGCTTCCTGCTGGATCGATTACGACAAGGACGGCTGGGTCGATCTTCACGATGGGGCCATGCTGTGGCGGAACAACAATGGCGCCAATTTCACCCGCGTGGTCGGCGTGGGATCCGGAAACAGCCAGTGGGGCGATTTTAACAACGACGGGCATGTAGACCATTATGGAGGCCTTGGCACCCTGACCCGCAACGACGGCGGCACGGTGGGCTTCGCCCACACCCTCATGCCTTTTCCTGCGCTCAGTATCATTCAGAGCCAGGCAAACTGCTGGGCCGATCACAACGGCGACGGCTACATCGATCTGTACATCAGCGGGTACGAGGGCTCCGGCTACGAGCCCGACGTCATGGTGAGAAACAACAGCGGCACGTCCTTTTCCATCAATTGGACGGAGCCCGCCGGCGACCGGAATCCGACCCGGGGCATTACCGCGTGCGACTTCGATCGGGACGGTGACATCGACATCTTTGCCTCCGACTACCGGCAGGAGAACAATCATCTGAGGATTAACAACGGATCGGGAATTTTCAGCGACGGGGCCGCGGCCCACGGTGTGCTGGGGGGCGCGCACACCATTGGCTCGGACTGGGGCGATCTGGACAACGACGGGCACATCGATTTGTTCATCGGTAATTTTTCCCACCCCGGCCAACCGGAATCGCAGTTTCTGCGCAACAGGGGACCGTCCGGCTCCTATCACTTCGAGAACATGAGTGCTGGCGCCGGGCTCGCCTGGAAGGAATCCTTTGCCTCCCCTGCGCTGGGCGATTATGACAACGATGGGAATCTCGACTTTTTCCTCAGCAATGCGCCCGGCTATGGCAATACCTCCGTCTTGTACAGGAACCTGGGGAACTGGACGTTCACGGAAGTCACTTCGGCGGAAGGTCTGTCCGCCGTGGCCAACACGTACCAGGGGGCCTGGGCCGATTTCGACAATGACGGGGACCTTGACCTTGCTGCCAGCGGGAAAATCTACCAGAACCAAACCACGGGGAACCACTGGCTGAAAGTGAGGCTGGAAGGGAACGGAACCACAGTGAACCGGTCGGCCATCGGAGCGCAGGTCCGCGTGGATGCCGGCGGCACAATTCGAAGCCGCCAGGTGGAAGCGGGAACCGGTGAAGGAAATCAGAACTCGCTGATACTTCATTTCGGGCTGGGAAACTGGACGGCGCCGGTCGACGTGGAGATCTTCTGGCCCGATGGAACGACGGAGAACATCTACAACGTTGGCGTTGATCAGCTCATCACGCAGGATACACCCGCGGGGACCGCACCGCCGCCGACTGCCGCCATCGGCAACCCGGGTCCCCACAACAACTGGAGCACCACGAGTTCGGTCAGTATTCGCGCGGGACGGGAAAAGCCCGGCCGACCCTGGATCAGCGTCATCAATGGCAATGGGATCGACGAAACCGGACAGTTTCACACGGATTGCCTGATAGCGTACTGTGTTTCCGATGCTAGCATATCAGCGACCATGGGATTTGCCGACAACGGCGTGGCACCGGCTCGGGGCGGAACCGTGGCCGGCCCCCAGTGGGTGGAATTCGCCTTCGACGGTATCTATCGCGTCACCGACATGCTTCTCTGGAATTACAACGAAGACACGACGGCTCCGAGTGCGGGCACGACCACGCACTGGACAATGCAGGGAATGAAGGAGGTGACCATCCAGTACACGACGGTCGGCAACGGCTCTGGCTGGGGGAGCAACAATGCCAGCGCCTGGACGACCCTTGGCGGTGGATCGATGGTTCTGGCGCGGGCATCGGGTTCCAACGTACTGTTGCCGCAGGCGATTCCAATCGACGACGACGTGCGGTATCTGGTCATCACCTCTGCCGCCGCGCCCGACACCAATTTCATGGACGACATCGGCGTGAGCAGCACCTCCACGGAAGCGGCGCTCAGCGAGGTGCGTTTCCTGGCCGAAGCGGATGTCGCCATCTCCCGCACGGAAATCAAGGGGGAAACGTTTTTCCGGTTCCAGAGCGGGGCTGGAAAATCCTATCGGCTCGAACGCGCGACCACGATGTCACCGCCGAACTGGACCGCGACGGGATGTGTGGTCGAGGGAGATGGCAGCCTCATGCACGCATTCGACCCGGCCGGGTACTCGGCGGCGAACAGCTATCGGATTATGGAGGAGTGAGGGGGACGGGACGAAACGCCAGAGCCATGCACTGGTGATGGGTCAACCCAACCATGTGGAGTCGCCGGTCCCCGATCCAAGGCAACCGGGTGCAAACGTTACTCCACCGTCACCCGATAGATCTGCATCGGCGCCGAGCCGATATGATCGCTGAACTGCAGGGTGGCTCCGTTCCCGACGATATACGCCCCGCCTCCGCTCCAGGAAGGCGAGACGGCGTCGGATGCCCGTTGCAGTCGATAGATGCTTCCCGCCGCGCTGGAAAATTCCAGAATCATTGCATCCGCATCGCTGATCTCGGTGTGGCTGCTCGGCGGCGGCGTCGCATAGAACCGGACTTCAGAGAGTCCGGCGGCGTCATTGCCGCACGAGGATGAGACCCTGTCACAAATCCAGCTCAGCGTCATGGGATCGGTCGAGCT
>CAZTAB010000082.1:0-18558 GCA_964611475.1 uncultured Verrucomicrobiota bacterium
GAGGCCTTTGCAAATCCCTCGAGTCCCTATGGCCCCAGCCGTCGGGTTGCCCACGCGATCTGGGAAGCCCGGGCTCAGGTGGCCTCAATGGTGGAGGCGGATCCCGAACAAATCGTCTTTGTCGGTTGTGGCAGCGAAGCAAACAATGCCGCAATTTTTTCTGCGTTGCGCCAGCGCCCGGGCCGAAATCGGATCGTGTTGTCCAGTGTGGAGCATGCCTCTGTACGCGGCCCCGCCGCTTTTTGGGAGAAAGAAGGCTATGAGCTTGTGGAGGTAAAGGCGAATCCGGATGGCGGACTGAACCGAGAACGGTATCTGGCTGCCATCGATTCACGCACGGCCCTAGTATCCGTGATGCTCGCAAACAATGAAACCGGGATTTTGCATTCCATTCATGAACTTTCCGACGCTGCTCATTCCGAAGGAGCGTTAATGCATACCGATGCCGTGCAGGCGGTTGGAAAAATTCCGGTGGGAGTGACAGACCTGCGAGTCGACTTTCTTTCGATGTCGGCGCACAAGTTCCATGGCCCCAAGGGAGTTGGAGCGTTGTATCTTCGATCCGGTGAGGTTCCGCATCCGCTCATCAGGGGCGGGGAACAGGAGCGTGGACGCAGAGCGGGCACGGAAAACGTTACCGGGATCATTGGGCTTGGACATGCTTGCAGCCTGGCAGCCGAAGCGCTTGGCATCATGGACACGGAGGTCCGAAGTCTCCGTGACGATCTCGAAAGCGGACTGCAGCGGCTGGTAGACAAGGTTCAAGTTATCGGTGCCGGTGCCCCGCGACTGCCAAATACTTCCAGTATCCTGTTTCATGGAGCGGATGCTGAGGCATTGATTGCCCTTCTGGACATGGACGGAATCTGCTGTTCCTCCGGTAGTGCCTGCGCCGCCGGTTCCTCGGAGCCGTCCCACGTGCTCCGTGCATCGGGTCTGGCGGACCACGATTTGAAGTCCGTCCTGCGATTCAGTCTGAGCCGGTTCACCCGGCGGTCCGAAGTTGAGGCTCTCCTGCGCTTGCTGCCGGCACACGTGCAGCAGGTTCGATTCACGCGCCCGGCCGTGGCCGCCCCCCCCGGTTGAGCCCACGCATTCCGGTCACCGCGGGGACATCCCCCCGTGCCGACACTGCTGCCGTGTGGGCCACGGAGGGTTGAAGGACGCACAGGCAGTCCTTCGCGAAGCCCTCGGAATTTGCTTAAGGCTTTTCATCTCCGTTGTGTGAGCTATGGTCCGTTGGCAGCAGTTGATCGCCTGATGCGGCGCTTTTCGTTCCGCTCGGCGGAAGCCCTGCGGACCAAGAATCGGGTTTTACAAGGAGATAGGTCACACATGGCCAAGAAGAATACAAAACGACCCAAGAAGTACGTTTTCTTTTACGGGCTCGGCAAACAGAACACCGAGGGCGACGCGTCGATGAAGGCAGTTCTCGGTGGTAAGGGGGCCAACCTTGCCGAGATGGCGAATGCAAACCTGCCGGTACCCCCTGGGTTTTCCATCTCTACGGAGGCGTGCGCCTACTATTCGAAAAACAGGCATACCTATCCGCCGGGCATGATGGATCAGGTACAGAAGCAACTTAAAAAACTTGAACGGGCCATGGGAAAGCACCTCGGTGATCCGAGTGATCCCCTTCTGGTTTCGGTTCGTTCCGGCGCGGCGATTTCGATGCCCGGGATGATGGACACCGTGTTGAACCTTGGCCTGACGGACCGGTCCGTGGTGGGATTTATCAAAAAAACCGGGAACGAACGCACGGGGTGGGACTGCTACCGCCGGTTCATCGATATGTTCGGCGATGTCGTGATGGGTCCAACGACGGGATTGACGCATCACGATTTCGAGGTGGAGCTGGTACGGATCAAGCGGAAGTACAAGGCGAAGGAAGACACCGACCTTACTGCGGCCCAGCTCAAGGAGGTTGTTGATGTCTACAAGAAGGTCTATCAGAAGCGGGTCGGGAAACCCTTTCCGCAGGATCCGATGACCCAACTGGACCTCAGCATCCGGGCCGTTTTCGGATCCTGGGAATCAGAGCGTGCAGCCAAGTACCGGCAGATCAACAAAATCTCCGGCCTGGTGGGCACAGCTGTGAATGTTTGCACCATGGTCTTCGGTAACATGGGCGAGGAAAGCGGAACCGGCGTCGCCTTCACGCGTGACGGGTCGACCGGCGAAGCGAAACCGATGGGCGAGTACCTCGTCAATGCGCAGGGTGAGGACGTCGTGGCGGGTATCCGAACGCCCAAGCCGCTTGATGATATGCCAGACGAGCCGGGACGGGGATGGAAGAAGGCGCATGGGGACCTGCTCAAAATCATGTCCCGGTTGGAGAGACACTACAAGTATCCACAGGACGTCGAATTCACGGTCGAGCAGGGAAAGCTGTGGATGCTCCAGACGCGAAACGCCAAGCGAACGGGTCTGGCGGGCGTCCGATGGGCTGTCGAAATGGCCACCGGCAAGGATCTCGTAACCGGCGCGACTCTTCCTAAGCTGCTTACGCAGAAAGAAGCATTGCTGACGGTGAGCGGAGACGATCTTGAACAACTGCTTTTCCCAATTTTTGACGACGCAGCGGAAAAAACGGCGGAAGTGATTGCCAAAGGCCTTCCCGCCGGACCCGGTGCGGCGGTCGGGAAAATCGTGTTCGAGGCGAACGATGCCGAGCAGGCGGTGAAAAACGACCAGGACGAAAAGCTGATCCTGGTTCGTCATGAAACCAGCCCTGAGGATGTTGGCGGCATGTGGGCTGCCCAGGGCATTCTGACCACTACTGGCGGAATGACTTCGCATGCGGCCGTGGTGGCCCGTGGCTGGGGCAAGTGTTGTATCTGCGGTGCCGGGTCGCTGCATGTTGACTACAAGAAGAAGTCTGTTTCCGTTGATTCCCGGACCTACCGGGAAGGAGACTGGATCAGCCTCAACGGATCCACCGGCAGGGTCTACGAAGGACGGATTCCCACCAAGGACAGTCCCGTTGTACGCGCGGTGACTGGCCGCGCCAAGTCCGCCCGGGACAATCACATATACCAGATGTACAACCTGATTTCCGGGTGGTCGGACCAATACCGAAAGATGAATGTCCGCACCAACGCGGACACCCCCGCGGATTCGAAAACCGCCCGAGCCTTTGGTGCGGAAGGAATCGGACTCTGCCGCACCGAGCATATGTTCTTCGAAGGCGAGAGAATCTGGGCGATCCGGGAATTTATTCTGGCCCAGACCCGCGCCGCGCGTGAAAAGGCCCTGGCGAAACTGCTTCCCTTCCAGCGAAAGGACTTTGAAGGCATCTTCAAGGCCATGAACGGCCTGCCGGTCACGATCCGCCTGCTCGACCCGCCGCTGCACGAGTTTCTTCCCAAATCGAGGAAGGACATCACGGAAATGGCGAACCGACTCGAAGTTCCGGCTTCAAAGGTCGACCAGCGGGTCACTGAGCTCCATGAGTTTAATCCCATGCTGGGACATCGCGGTTGTCGCTTATCCATTACCTATCCTGAGTTATGCGTGATGCAAACTCGCGCCATTATCGAAGCGGCTTCCGCTGTCGAAAAGCGGGGCCACAAAGCCGTCCCCGAAATCATGGTTCCCCTCATTGGCACCCGGGCGGAGCTGGACTACCTCGAGCGGATCATTCGATCCACCGCCGAAGAAGTGCTCAAGCGCAGGAAAGCCCGGGTGAAATATCTGGTCGGCACCATGATCGAAATCCCCCGAGCCGCCCTGACTGCGGACGAAATTGCCGAATCAGCCGAGTTTTTCAGTTTTGGAACGAACGATCTTACACAAATGGCGTTTGGCTTCAGCAGGGATGATATCGGCTCCTTTTTAAGTCACTACGTTGATGAGAAGGTCCTGCCCTCAGATCCGTTCCAACACCTCGACGCGACGGGCGTCGGCCAGCTCATTGAAATAGCGGTCCGCAAAGGACGAGAAACCCGTCCACAACTCAAATGCGGCATCTGCGGGGAGCATGGCGGAGATCCGTCTAGCGTGAAATTCTGTTACCGCACTGGACTCGATTATGTGAGTTGCTCGCCCTTCCGGGTTCCCATCGCGCGGCTTGCAGCTGCCCAGGCGGCTTTGGGGAGATAATTTTTTCGGTCGATCCAGACTGAAATATGGATGGGGCTAAGTTTCGCGCCTCCATTTGTCGCCGAGCGTTGTTGCACCAGTGAACTGCCGTTTTTTGGCAAGTAAAATAAAAAACGATAGAACTCTGGTCCTCGGTTAAGCCTCCCGGATGCACGAACATACCGTTGGGTATTTTGTAGAACGTCGAATTTCCAAGTGATTAACACCAAAAAGAGTTGCAACCACAAATACATACTGGATAGTATGTATTTGTGGTCCGTTCGGTTGGGTTGCCCGAACAAAATTCAGACTTCCGGGTCTAATCGAAATGGGCGGACGACTGTATATTTGGGATAGCAAGGTCATGGCGGGTCCATATCCAAAGGAGTGAACTACCGTGAAAAACGAAAGCAATGCGATCAGGATCTACCTACGGGAGATCGGACAGATGCCGTTGTTGACGATTGAGGAAGAGGTGGAACTCGCCGCTCGGATCAAGGTGGGCGACGAAGAGGCCCGGCAAAAGATGGTTCGGGCGAATCTTCGCTTGGTGGTTAAAATTGCCCATGATTATGCCCGCTACGGTCTACCCCTGCTCGATCTGATTTCCGAGGGGAACATAGGGCTGATGAAAGCCGTGGAGCGTTTTGATCCTGCGAAAGGCGGCAAGTTGAGCACGTACGCGGCCTGGTGGATCAAGCAATCGATCAAGCGGGCACTCGCCAATCAGTCCAAGACAATCCGGCTGCCGGCGCACTTGGTGGACAAAATCGCCCGTATGCGGCGGGCGTCTCATGCTCTCTCCGAGTCCCTAGGCCGGGAGCCCACGGCCGAGGAACTCGCCGCCGAGTTGAAGATTCCTCCGGCGACCGTGAACCACTGGCGGACGGTATCGCTGCGGCCCACGTCGCTCGACGCGCCGATAGGCGATGCCGATGATAGCAACCATTTTGGGGACATCATCGGCGACGCCGAGGCCCGGAACCCGTTCGAACAGCTACGTGACCGGCAAACGCATGCCAACATCGAAAACCTGCTGGACGAACTGGATGTCCGGGAAAAACAAGTCCTGATTCGCCGGTTCGGTCTCCACGGGGTCCATGTGGAAACACTCGAGAAGGTGGGGCAGCGGTTCAATATCACCCGGGAACGGGTGCGGCAGATTCAAAACTCGGCAGTGGCCAAATTGCGCGCCATGATGTATGCACAGGATGCGCCCAACGAGGAGGCGCTCAAGAAACTGAAGCATACATCGGCATGACAGACACCGAAGCGCTTTCACAGGCCATCCGAGATGTCCCGGACTTCCCCAAGCCGGGCATCCTCTTCAAGGATATCACTCCGATTCTGGGCGACCCGCGGCTTCTGCGCGCCGCGATCCGGCTTTTTGCCGACCGTCATCGCGACACGGGAATCGACCGGGTCGCCGGGATCGAATCCAGGGGTTTCATTTTCGCCGCTCCACTTGCGCTGGAACTGAACGCAGGGTTCGTCCCGATCCGCAAAAAGGGCAAGCTGCCCCACTGCACCATCGAGGTGTCGTACGAGCTGGAATACGGCGACGCGACGCTCGAAGTTCATGTAGACGCGCTGAAGCGGGGGGAACGAATCCTGATCATCGACGATCTGCTGGCAACCGGAGGTACTGCGGAGGCAACCGTCGAGCTCATCGAAAAACTGGGCGGCTCCGTGGCCGAGGTCGACTTCCTTGTGGAACTGGCTTTTCTCCACGGCCGGGAGAAACTGAGCCGGTATCCGGTGTACGCCCCGATTGTGTTTTGAAATCCCGGACCAGCGTATGTTGCGCGTCATTCGAGCCTGGAAATGAAACCAACGATTACCCACGAGGACAAGGTCCAGGGCAAGGAGGAGGAAAAATACGGTTTCTGGTTCTACGCGTGGAGCGCAATCCAGCTTGTCTACCACGTTGTTAAAATCGCCGTTTCGTTGGTGCTTCTGGTAGTCAATACAGCTTGGCTCGTCGTCGGGATTTGCGCCGGTGCCCTCGCTTGGTTTGTAACTCGAAAATAAACCAAAAAAATTCCGAAACGTGCACAGATATATGTGCGCGGATAACAACAGTGTGTCGCGCGTCATTCGAGCCCTCCCGCCCGTGTGCCCCGCTTCTCGTCCTTGGCGCCCGCGCGGTACTCTTTGGGCTCCGGCCGTAACAACGATGTCCGTACACGGCGCTGAGCCAAGTTCTCGCGGAATGCCCCGGGGCGGGATGCCAGCCCGACTTCCCTCGAAGCCCTCAAGTTTCGATTGTATCTTGAAGCGGGGGGGGTGCGATACAGACAGAACCTTCGGCTGCAAGGACTCAACATGCTACGGCCGGTCGGCACTGAGGATCCGGGGCAGCGCTGTCATGTCGTCGATCACGAAATCCGCCCCCGCCGCGCGCAAGGCGCGCCCGGTCGAGAATCCCGTTGTGACTACGACGGAAACAGCCCGGATAGCCTGCGCCGCGCGAATGTCCGCCGGGGTGTCGCCCACGAGGTAGAACCGGTGAATGCGCTGTTCGCTCCCGGCGTGTCGGTGCGCGCGCTCCACCGCGTACCCGGCGATTTTGTTCCGGTCCGCATGATCGTAACCAAAGCCGCCAAAGGGAAACAGATGATCGAGTTCGAACCGCCCAAGCTTGATGCGTGCGCACGGTTCCGCGTTTCCGGTCACCAGCCCGAGCAGGAATTTCCTGTCCGCCGCAAGCTGTGCGACCACGGGCTGCACGCCTTCGTAAAGGAACGGATCTCCCGCATCCAAGGCGGCCTCAAGTTCTTCAGCCATCTGGACAAAAAAGGTTTCCCGCTCCTCTCGCGAAGGGGTGACGCCCTTTTCGGTCATGATCTGGTCAAACACCATGAGATCAGTGGCTCCCGCGAAGCTGACGTGTCGCATCGGTTCTTCCAGCCCAAAGGTGCGCAGCAGCGCCCGGGAAAATGCGCGGTGTCCCGCCCCGTTGGCGGAGAGCAGCGTTCCGTCAATGTCGAAGAGCACGCAGGAGATTTGATTCAATGGCACGTGTTGAACATCCGGTCTCCGGCGTCTCCCAGCCCGGGCACGATGTATCCGTGGTCGTTGAGCTGCTCGTCGATGTCGCAGACGTAGATCTGGATTTCCGGCAAGAGGTCCTGCACCACGCGGATCCCCTCGGGTGCCGCGAGGATCGCGAGAAACTTGATGCGGGGCACACCCCATTCGCGCAGGGTGTTCACGGCCGCCACGCCGGATCCGCCGGTGGCAAGCATGGGATCCACCAGGATGCCGACCTCGACCGGCTGGGCTTGTGGCAATTTGTTGTAATACACGACCGGCTGAAGGGTGGACTCGTCCCGGTAGAATCCGAGGTGCCAGACTTCAGCGGAGGGAATCATTTGAAGGAGTGATTCGGCCATGCCGAGCCCCGCGCGGAGGATTGGCACGATTCCGATGCGGTCTGTTAGGCGGGATCCGGTCGCCTGCTGCAACGGCGTCTGCACGGGAACGGACTCCACGGCAAGATCGCGCATGGCCGCGTAGGCGAGCAGGCCGGTCAGGCGGCCCACGATCGCGCGGAACTCCTGCGGGGGAGTGGAAACGTCCCGGAGCCGGGTCAGGCTGTGCCGGATCAGGGGATGATCGATCTCGTGGACGTTTCCCATGACGGTCAGTAGGCGTTCTCCCGGGTACACAAGGTGCGCAGAAGGATTTTCACATCGAAGGCCAGCGACCAGTTTTCCAGGTAAAACAGATCGTGCTTGATCCGGTTTTCGATGCTGGTTTTCCCGCGCAGCCCATTCACCTGCGCCCATCCGGTCATTCCTGGCTTGTAGACGTGTCGCCACATGTACTGCCCGATGCTTTCCTTGAACTGTTCCACGAAGTGGGGCCGTTCGGGTCTGGGCCCGACGAGACTCATCTCGCCCTTGAAAACATTCCAGAGTTGCGGCAGTTCATCGATGTTGTACTGGCGGAGGATGCGCCCGACGCGGGTGGGCCTTGGATCCTCTTCCGTCGTCATGACCGGACCGCTGTCGGCTTCTGCGTCGACGGGCATGCTGCGCAGCTTGTAGAGGGTGAAGATCTTTCCGCCTTCGCCGCACCGTTGCTGGCGGTAAAAAATTGGCCCCGGCGAGGAACGCTTGATAAAGACGGCCGCAATCGCGATCATCAGGGCGGCGACCGGAAGGCAGAGGGTCGAACCCACGATGTCCTCCAATCGTTTCACCATGCGGTTCCAGATCCGGTCGAGCGGCCACCGGCCCACGCCGAGCAGCGTAATGCCGTTGACGTTCTGAACTTCAACCGAACTCGTCAGCAGGCGGAAGACATCTGGCACAAGCTGGAAATCCACCAAGTGCTGTTCGCACTGGGAAATGATGGACATGATTCTCGCACGGGGTATGGACATGTCGGCGAGGATCACTTCGTCCACATGGCCATGTTCGATCTGGTCCATCATCTGGTCGAGCTGCGGATAGATCAGCCGCGGCGGAATTGCTAGATCGGGGTCCTTTTCGTTCGAAGGAAAAAACCCGGCGACCCGGCAGTTCAGGCGGGGATCGTTTTCCAGGCCCTGGCTCAGCCGGTGGGCGGTATTGTCGGTGCCGATAATCAGAACCCGGCGCGGCCTCGACTGCTGCCGGGCCAGCCATATCTCCAGCTGAAACATTAGGAACCGAACCAGAATGATCATGTAGCAGGTGGTAAGGAAGCCGATCCCCATGGCAAGCCGGGAGTATTCGACTTCGGTCCGCAACACCGCGGTGAGTGCTAGCGCCACCAGAAATCCGATCAGATTGGCACGAATCAGTCGTGGGATCGTTTCGACGAAGGAACCCGATTGAGGACGACGGTACAGTCCGAGCCACGCATAAATGAGCAGGTGGACGATGGTGGCCGCCCAAGCACCGTACAGGTACATTCCGGAGAGCCCCATGTAACCACCGGGCGCTGGAATGACGGTTTCGAACCGAATCCACCAGGCAAGAATGAATGCACCGAGAATGGCCAGGCCGTCGGTGAGCACGGCTTGGGCCGTGCAAAGGACATGAAATGTATCCCGCTTCCGCATGATCCCCACACAGTAGGCAACAACCTCCGGTCAGACAAGCGACCGGGGCCGGCCTTTCTTTAAATATAGGATTTCTGGGCCATGTTTTGCTTTGCTCTGGAGTGGATTGTGCCGACCGACGGGAGGGAAAAAGAGACGATCTGGTGATCGTTCCGTCCACGGAATCCCCCTCTGGTCGGAGGCCCCTCCCGGCGGTCCCTGGACCAAATAGCAGAATTTCTAAGAAAAAACCCTTGCTATAGACTGAATTCAGGTCACAATAACGCTAGGCATGTGTGGGTTCTGGTATCCGCGTGCCCTTAGAGATCGTGACTGGCCAGTACTCAAAAAATTCAGCAAGGAGGTTCGCTGATGGCTATGACCAAGTCGCAAATTCAGGCCGAGCTCGCCCAACGCACCGGACTGGATAAAAAACAAGTAAAACACTTCCTGGACGAGCAGGCGAAGCTTGCCTATCAGGAGGCTCAGAATGGCTACGCCGTTCAGGGGATCGGGAAACTCGTGCAGGTGAACCGTCCTGCACGGATTGGACGAAACCCCGCTACCGGGGAACAGATCCAGATCCCGGCCAAAACGGCGGTGAAGTTCAGAGTCACCAAGGTATGCAAGGATAGCGTCTTGTAAAACGCCGACGAACGGCGAAAAAATTAGGAGGACGGTTTCGCGCCGTCCTCTTTTTTTCCCTGCAGCGCGGGATTATGGCGGCGAAAAACAGCTATACCTTTGTCCTTACTCCCGAGCAGCAGGACGCGCTCGAACAACTCCTAGCCTCTGGCAATTACCTGTCGCGGGAAGTTCCCCACACGAGGATTGCGGTGGAGGCAGATCGCTGCAAGGTGATGCTGTACAGTTCGGGAAAATGCCTTGTCCAGGGCAAGGGTGCCACCGATTGGGTCCAATTCATCCTGGAACCCCTGGTCCTGATGGAAGTGCGCACCGGGTACGAGGAGGTCCTGAATCCACAGGCGTTTCAGCCTCACATGGGGATCGACGAAAGCGGCAAAGGGGACTTTTTTGGCCCCATGGTAATTGCCGCAGTGTTCAGCGACGATGGGCTGGCCCACAAATTCAATGAGATGGGAGTGAAAGACAGCAAGGCGATTAGCAGCGATACCAAGGCCTTCGGATTGGACCGGGAGTTGAGAAAGCTGCTGGACCGGAAATTCGCCCTGGTGACCATCGGGCCGAAGGCCTACAACCGCCTCTACACGAAGATGCGGAGCGTGAACAGCATCTTGGCCTGGGGTCACGCGCGTGCCATCGAGAATCTCTTGGGGCTGGTCCCGGATTGCACCCGGGCAGTTGCCGACCAATTTGGACCGAAACGGCAGATCGAACAGGCGCTGATGCGGAAAGGACGAACGATCGAACTCGAGCAGCGTCCCAAGGCAGAGTCTGACCCCGCAGTTGCCGCCGCGTCCATTCTGGCGCGGGCCTCGTTTCTTAGGGCACTTGAGAAGCTCAAAAAGGAGCACGGTCACGAGTTTCCCAAAGGCGCGTCCGAGAAAGTCCGCAAGCAGGCCGAGATACTGGTGAAGGGAAAAGGCCCCGGGGTGCTTCTCGACACAGCGAAATGCCATTTTCGAACGGCCGACCAGGTTCTGGAGGCCGTTGGGCACCGTCGCGATGAGTTGGGTCCGGAGGGGCAGGCCGTGTCAAAAAGCCGAACTTGACCAGCCGCAGAGGGTGACGTGAAACGTGGTCTGGACCCAGCCCTAACGAGTGGCTTTTCCTTGATCGCATTACTTTTTCGGGTCAACTCACGGGATGTGGCAAAAATTGCTCGAAAAAATGGGATTTAGCCTTTTTCAAAGACTTGGCGCATAAGGAGTTGGGAGGCCATTCCGGGCCGCCTGCCGGAGGGACGAATTTTTCAAGTTTTTGCGTATTGACTGTTGTTGGAAAGGAATGGTAATTTCCCATGATAATAATCGGAGTAGAAAGAGGCTTCCTTACGAGATTCGCCGTGTGAATCTGGGTGAATTGGTTTAGGGGGGTCCCGCAAATACAAACAATCGGGGACGACAAAAATGAAACAATGTGTCCGGATATCTCTCGCGCTTTCTCTATGTATGGATCTCATGCCCGTCATGAATCGAGCGATGGCTCAAGAAGGTGGTGATGATGCAGGGGCGTCTGAGGACGCGAACCAAGTTACGCAGGCCGAACTTGCCCAAATGCTCGTGAACATCATGGGGCTTAGCCCGTTCGTGTCGATGCCGGCAACGCCGTTTGACCTGTTCAAGATCCTCGTCGCGAATGGTGTCGTTCCGGCGGACGGATGGATCGCCGATGCGGTGGTTACCAAGGCGGACCTTGCACGCGTACTGACTCAGGCGATGGGGTCGGCCGGTGAAATCGAAAATCCGGACGATCCGGGTTCTTGGGTTTCGTACCTTGAGGAAACGGGTGTGGAGATGGACACCGTTGGAGAGGCGGTCGTGGGCATCGCACCCAAAGCAATGGTCGATCCGGTAATCAGCTATGCGGCCAAGGATGCAACGTCCTGGGATCCGCTCAAGAAGAGGACTGTTTTCGGAAAGCCGGATGAAGGGCAGTTCGGAACGGACGTGGCGCTCGTACCGCAGCCACTGACCGAGGAGGAAGTCCAGGAAATCATTGCCGCGATTCCCGTTGTTGCTCCCGCCGACCGGCCGACTCCTGATGGAGGCGAGGCCTAGGGGCGTTACTTCGCAGCGGGCGACTGTTGAGGATGAAGGTTGAGTGTAATTATTTAGGAGGCTGATTATTCATGACAAATAGAGCTCAAAGAATCGGAATCGGGCTGCTGCTGGCGACATTTTGTGTGCCGTGGTCGGTGATGGCACAGGCAGCGGCGTACAAGAACTGGGATGTCAAGAACCGGCTTCGGATCGAGCATGATGACAACGTGTTCACCTCGTCGGAGAACGAGCTTAAAAGCTGGAAGCTGATTGACCAGGTCGATCTTGGCTACAACCTGTCGATGGAGAACACTCTCCTGAGCCTGCACTGGCGACCGGCACTCATCATGTGGGAAAACCGGCCGGGAGACGACCAGTCATTCGACAGTGCCTTTGACGCTTCCTTCAACCATGTGTTAAGTCCGCGCTGGTCGCTCAGCCTGAAGGACACTTTCCGTTTCTCCGAGAACCCCGAGCAGGTGGACCGGGGAGTTACGGTACGTCAGAAAAATGAGTTTCTCTACAATGCCTTGCTCGGAGCGGCCTCACATCTCTTTAATCCCAAGACCCGGCTTGAGTTGGCGGGACGCTGGGTCACGCTGCAGTACGACGAAGATGATCAAATCGCACAGTTTAACGACTACGACCTCTACGTAGGTGGCCTGACACTTCAGCATTCTTGGAAGCCGGAAACTGCATTTTCGGCGGATGTTCGGCTCGAGAGTTTGGAGTATGCAACGCCGGAGAGAGATTCCGATACCCTGTCCCTGGGTGCCGGGCTTGAGCATACGTTCAACCCGGGACTGCTTGGAAGCGTGCGTGTGGGGCACCAGAGCCGCGATTTCAAAAGCGAGACCGTTCTTCAGAACGACTCCACATTGCCTTTCTTCGACCTTTCCCTTACGTACCTGCCGGCTCCGGCGACCCGGCTTACGGTGGGATCATCCCACTCGCTCTTCGAGTCGGATGTTTACCCGTATTCGAGTACCGATCGAAGCCGCAGCTTCGTCAGCCTTGGACATGACTTCTCCGCCAGTGTCTCAGGGTATCTCACAGGGTCATACACCCGGAATGAATATAGTGCCAACGAGGCCGCCAATTCGGCCTTAATCGATCCGAACACGGGACAACCCGCATTCATTATCAGAGACGGGGAAGAGGAATGGTACCAGTTCTCCGCCCGGTTGAGCTACAAGATCAGCCGGAGGAACAGCCTTGAAATTAACTGGCAATATACGGATGTGGAATCCGACGTGCGCGAAAATTTCAAGCGAAACCGGGGCGGAGTCGGATGGGTGCTTAGAATTTAGGTGATGGATAGCTAGCTCGAAGAGCGCATTTGCCGAACAACCTTCCGTCCAAGGTGTTTATTGCTAGTGGGGCTTGTCCACACAAGCCCCACTAGCTTTTTGCCGTAGGGAGCCGCCATGGAAGAAACACAAGAAAAAGATATTCATTTTCTCGACTACTGGCGCGTAATCCGATCGCGCAAGGAGATTATCCTTGCCGTGACGCTGTTGGTTGTCGTGACAGCCACCGCGTACACCCTGACCCGGCCCGAGATTTTCATGGCCAGTGCCCGCATCGAAGTCGGACAGGATACACTGGACATGGAGGTGTTTGATCGCCCCTCAACAGCGGCGTTTAATCCCGTGTTTATTGCGACACAGTACGAGATCATCAAATCGCGCGATATCCTCTACGACGTCATACGAAATCTGAATCTGCAGCGGCGCTGGGCGGAAACGTTTAAGGTGGAGGGACTTATCCCCATCGATGAGTGCTACAAAATTCTTAAGGACCAGATCAAGGTGACCCCCTATCGCGAGACGACCCTCATCGACGTCCTCGCGTACAACCAGGACCCGGAGGAGGCCGCGGAGATCGCCAATGCGACTGCCGAAGCATACCGTAAATATCGGCTGAATAGCGTGCTGGATGAAATGACTGCCTCGATCGATGTACTTCGGGATGAAATCAGCAGTCAGAATGAAAAAGTCTCTCAGTCCGAAAGCAAGCTGCAGGAAATCAGGGAAGAAGTGGGGTTCACCCTGGTCAAGGGGCTGGACAGCGACAGCTTTCAGGTGCAGGAGTTGGAAGGCGATCTCATCAATGCCAAGATCGACATGTTGGTTCGCAGGACGCGGCTCGACAAGATCAACGGCATGGCAGACTCCGAACTGTTGCATGCCCTCAATGTCATTGCGGCGGACAAGACCCTGGTCGCCTACAAGAACCAGCTGGTGGATATGCAGATCCAGCAGGAACTCTTGGATGAAAAACTCGGCCCAGAGCATCCCGACATGAAGCAGCTGATGGCAGGCATCTCGCTTATGGAGAAAAACATCGGCAATGCCATTAATGGTCTCAAGAAGGGGCTGGAGGCTGACTACGAAGTGGCAAAGGAGAGATACGACGGGTTGACGGAGGTCCTGAAGGAAACCCGCACAAGGGCCATCGACAACCAGGAGGCAAAGTATATTCCATTCCAGCATGAATACCGGAAGCTTGCGCTGGAAACCGAGATCCTGAACGCCCTGCGGGCGAGACTGGCGCAGGAAGGAATTAAATTTCGCATGCCGAGGTCGCCCGTGAAGGTCATTGAGCACGCACTCATACCTGACGAAAACAAACCGGTGAGCCCGAACTACCTGTTCAACATTCTCATTAGCATTGCCGTTGGCATCGGGCTGGGGATTGGCATGGCCTACTTCATCGAGTACCTGGACACCTCGGTGAAGACGGTGGACGATGTGGAGCAGCATCTGGGTCTTCCAGTCATTGGAATCATTCCGCAGAAGGTCAGGCCCTTCTCCGAGGAGGGGCCCGACAATCCGCATGCTGAGTCATATCGTTTGTTGCGCACCAACATGCTCTTTTCCAACAAGGGGCAAGGGGGAGGAGCCTATGCCGTCGCGAGCGGGGGCGTTGGCGAAGGAAAATCAACAACCCTCTTCAACCTGGCATATGTATGCGCGCAGCTTGGGGACAAGGTATTGATTGTCGACTCTGACTTGCGCAGGCCCGTCCAGCACACCTTCGTCGACATGTCCAACCGGTATGGACTGACCAACCTGCTCATGCGGGAGGTTTCGATCGAGGAAGTGGTCAAACCGACCACCATTCCAAACCTTCATTTCCTGCCCAGCGGCCGGATTCCGCGAGCGAGTGCGGGCATGCTCGATACAACTCGGATGCGGGAGCTGGTGAAGCAACTTAAGGCGAGATACGACTACGTTTTCTTCGATGCGCCCCCGCTCATGGGTATAAGTGACGCGTCGATTCTCGCTAGCGAGGCGGATGGCGTTTTTCTGGTGGTTCAGTACCGGAAGTACCCGCGCACCATGTCGGCCCGCGCGAAGCGGACCATTGAAAACGTGGGCGGAAAACTCATGGGAGTTGTGCTCAATAACATCAATGTCATGCGGGACGACTACTACTACTACTACGGCCAGTACCCCTATTATTACAGTCGGTCCGAACAGGCAATTGATCCCGATGATGATCAGGCCGCGGGTGGCGGGGATAAACGCAAGAAGCGGAAAAAAGAGGAAGTTTTTTAGATTGAAGCCCTTGAATAATTTACTAAAAGCAACCTGCGGGGTTGCCCTACTGCTGGGACTCGTGGCCGGGTGCACGTCATCTCGGCAAGCTGCCGCACTGAATCACGATGTGGGCGTGGATGACGTGTACGATCCCGCTGCGGATCAGGTGCGGGATGATGGTTCTGCCATCGAGATGAGGGCACCATCCCCTGAATTCGAGCTCTCTGGCGCGAGTGACGAAAGTGAAACCCGTGAAGACGGCGGCGCAAACCAGGAGGCGGTTTCCAATAGTGCTGTTGGTGGGGGTGCTCCGACTGCACACACCTATCGCCTGAAAATCGGCGACCCCATTGCGGTCATACTGCGGGGAATTCCCATTCCCGTGTCCTTTGAGGAAACCGTCGACCCGGACGGGAAAATTGAGTTGGAGTGGATCGAGAAGATCACGGCCGAAGGCAAAACCGGCCACGAGCTTGAAAAGATCGTCCACGATGCCTATGTGCCGAAATACTACCGCTATCTTCGTGTTACGGTGATCGTTCCGGTGGCCCGCACGTACTTTGTCCGGGGGGAAGTTCTCGCCCCCGGCCCGTTCGGGTATGTGCCGGGGATGACCCTCTTGCAGGCAATCAGCGCGGCGCGCGGATTTAACGATTTCGCCAATGCGAAAAAAGTAAAGATTCTGCGGGGTGGGAAAACGTCTACTCATAACGCGCTCGATATGGAAAAGCATCCCGACAGGGACATCCCGATCGAGCCGGGAGACATCATCATCGTGCCTAGGAGCATCTGGGGTTAGATTCCCCATGGCGGCCCGGGCTATTTTCAATTGGCTTGTTCTTCTGGTCCTCGTGCTTCCCTGCACGGCTGGGCTCGTTCTTTACGGTGGGGTGCGCTTCTTTTACAGTGCCCCGTTTCTGATTGCTGTTTACTCGGCAACGGTGATGTTCTTTTTCTCCCGGCTGTGGAGGGCAGGTCGGGACGAGGGCCCGATCCGGATGCCCCCCGGTCTCCTGCCCCTGCTTGCATTTGCCGTGTACGGAGTTTTTCTGATCGGCACGACCCGTATTCCGTACGAAGCGCTGGTTGAAAGCCTGAAGATCGCCAGTTATGTTCTGTGCTACTGGGTCGTCTACCAGCTTGCTGCGGTCCGTGGCCGGTGGCGGATCTGCCTCGCCGTGCCGCTGGTCGTTGGTAGCCTGATCATGTTGTATGCGCTCATTCAACACGCCAACGAATCGAACATTGTCCTGAGCCAGGAGCGGCCCGAGGGATACGGGATGCGGGCGAGCGGAACCCTGATCTGCCCGAATCACTTTGCCTATGTCCTGCAGATCTTTCTCATCGTCGGTGCTTCGCTGCTTCCGGTGCGGAGCGCGGGATGGAGCCTCCGACTTCTTGCCGGGTACACGGTCGCCCTGTGCGTCCCGGTCCTTTTGCTGACCCAATCGAGAAGCGGCTGGATTGGGGCTGCGGTGGGCCTGTCCACATTTGCCCTCCTGACCTCGTTTCGCGCAGGTCGAGCGCGCTTCCTATTTGCGGCGGTGGCAGTTCCCGTGGCTGTCGCCGCAGTTGGAGTCGGGCTGTACTTCGGCTCGTCCATGGTGCAGGAGCGCGTCAACCAGGCAATCAAGGGCGACATGCGCCCCGCGATCTGGATGGATACGCTGGATGCGATAGGCGAACGCCCTTGGTTTGGGCATGGCCCTGCCAGTTACCGGTGGATCTACGTGAGTTACCGAAATGCGTACCAGGATCCGGAGAAGTTGCCGCACTACGCGCACAACGAGATCCTCAATACCGCGTCGGACTATGGTCTGGTGGGCATCGGCCTGGCCGGTCTGGTCGTGGTGATCGTTGGCCTCAGATTCTTCGGCGCGTTCCTGCGGGAGAAGAACCCCAACGCAGCCTGGATTTCCGCGGGCCTCCTGGGCTGCCTGGCAGCCACTGCGACCCATGCATTTTTCGATTTCAACCTGCATATCTTTGCCGCGGTCCATTTGCTCCTTTGGGTTGCGGCGGTGACTGGCGGCATTCTCTCCAATACCGGCTCGCTGCGACTTCGGACGCTTTCAGGGATTCCCGCCACCGTCGTTTGCGTGGCTGGAATCGCTGTCTGCGTGTTCCTGATCCAGCTCACGGGGCGAATGCTGCACGCCTACCTGCTGACGGACGAGGCAAAACGCCTTCGCGTCGAGGAATTGCAGTACGAGGAGGCCGAGGATGTGGTGGAGCGGGCCGTTGCTGCGTACCCGGATTTTTGGCGTGCTCACAAGGAACAGGGCGCGTTGCTCAAGACCCGTGCGGTGTGGTATTACGACCGGGAGCAAAGGGCCGGGCTGGCCAGACAAAGCATCGTCGCGTACGAGGAATGCCTTGCCCGCAATCCGCTTGATCTGGATGCGAAACTGGAGCTGAGCCGGATCTACGGCGATATGCTCGGGGATTCCGAGCGTTCCATCGATCTTCTCGATGAAATCATCACGTTTGCACCCAATCACTTCTACTATCATGCCGAACTCGGCCTTCGTCTTCGTCGCCTGGGTAAAGATCCCGAGGCTTTCGAGGTGTTTCGCAAGGCGCGAAAACTGAACCCCAAGAATCGGATGATCCTGCTGAATCTGGAAAAACTCAGGGAGAAACTGAAGATCAAACCTGGTGCTGGCCGGAATTACCAGGCCCTTCCCGTCGGGGGTACAAAAGAGTTCTGAACGCTTTTCTCCCCCCCCCGTATGCTATACCGTAACAGGAAACCCGGAGAGCCACGATGAAAGGTATTCAAGCAAGCCCGAAGTCCGCCTTTACACTCATTGAACTTCTGGTCGTCGTCGCCATTATCGCCATCCTTGCCGGCATTCTTCTTCCGGCCCTGGGAAAGGCAAAAGCCAGTGCCCGAAAAGTCAAGTGCCTGGCGCAGATGCGCGAGGTTGCCGCTGCGGTCAACCAGTTCGCGTACGATCACAAAAACCGGTACCCGGGACTGACCGATGCGGGTCCTACAAAGCTCGACTACGCGGATCTTGGTGGAAAAGAAGTTACGGCGGGGATGAAGGGAACCTGGTCCAGTCTGCCGAAAGCATCGGATCGGCCGCTCTTTCGGTATATTGAAACGGTCGATTTGTTCGAGTGTCCCGGAGACCGGGGGAAGGGAAACGCCCCGAATGTTTTCGAGAATTCTGGCTCCAGCTATTTCTACGCCTTGGATAAAAATCCCATC
>CAZTAB010000083.1:0-16611 GCA_964611475.1 uncultured Verrucomicrobiota bacterium
ATGGTCTCCTGCGTAAATACTTCGTAGCGTGGGGAGCCGCCCTCCTCAGAATTCTCGCCGCGCACCGCCGCGGCGTCCAGTACGCTCCACTCGAAAAGCCCGCGCAGCGGCAGGGTGCCCACGGCAAGGCAAAAGATCTTCGGGCGCGGCTCCTCCATTTCCTCCAGCGCCTCGTGCATCAGGGGTTGCCCGGCAAGCGAAACCAGTGCGGCGGCATTCGGGTATTCGTCCATCAGCCGTTGAAGCGCGCCGTGGGGCAATCCCCGCCCACGGAACATGGGCGAGATTTCCGCGTAATCGTCGGCGGTCAGCTCCACAACATCCTTCACCTTGATCCCGGTGCCCGACTGGATCGCTTTCCGCAACGCCCTGACTTCCTCCATCGCCTTGTGCCGGATGTTCTCGGCCAGGGGCCTGGTGATGATGATGACGGAACCCTTTCCATCCAGTTGGCGGATGATTTCGTCGCCGAGAACCATCCCCAGTTCCAAAGCGATTTCGGACTGGATCTCCTCTCCGGGAGACCGCAGTCCCCGCGTGATCAACCCGATGCTGACCAGGATCGCGATCAACGCGATCCCACCGATGACTACTTTCCTGGTTTGCATTTACACTGCCTCACAATGTTGCACCCGCACACAATTTGGAGCGCGACACGCCCAGCCACCGCCCGGAACCCACGGGTTCGCATAAGGACACGGAGAGATCCGCATCACCGGTACACATTGACTCGATGACCTGGAACCTGAACACTGAGCCGTCGACTCCCGCGAACGAGTACTCTGGGAACCAGTCAGAAAGCAAGCATCTATGAACGTGAATTTGAAAGGCAGGAGCGCGATCGTGACCGGCGGAGGCACCGGGATCGGGCGGGCCATTTCCATCGGCCTTGCGCGCAACGGCGCCGCCGTGGCGATAAACTATTCGAAGAGCCGGAAGGAAGCGGAAGCAACCGCGGACGAGATCATCGCAGGCGGCGGACGAGCCATCGCTGCGCAGGCGGATGTCACCAAAGAGGATCAGGTCGAGGGCCTAGTCGAGGGAACCATCGCTGAATTCGGCGGGCTCGACATCCTGGTCGCCAACGCCGGGGGCCGGACGGTCGATGCGCCGAGCACGGACCTGACGCGCGACCAGTGGTCGCAGGGATTCGACGTGAACTGCACGTCCGCGTTTCTCTGTGTCCGGGCGGCGGCGGCACGGCTTCCAGACCACACCGGACGCATCGTGCTCACGTCCTCCATCAGCGCTCGCTCCGGCGCGGGTCCCGGCATGGTGGTCTATGCCGCGGCAAAAGGAGCACTGAACAACATGACCCGCAACTGGGCGAAAGAATTCGCGCCCCGGGGTATTACTGTCAACGCGATCGCGCCCGGGATCATCCGTACACGGCTGCACGAACAATTCACCGCGCCGGACGAATACCAAAGGTTGATTGAGCGAATTCCCCTCGGTCGGGACGGGCTGCCGGAAGACTGCGTCGGCTCCGTGCTTCTGTTCGTTTCCGAGGCGGGCAGCTTCATCACCGGCCAGATCCTGGAGATCAACGGCGGGATGGCCATGCCGTAGGTTCCGGGTTTGGGGTTGTTTTCACAATGGGACCCCCAGACCCCGCGCCCGAGAATCTACTCCTCGAGCTTGCAGCGAAGAGTGTAATGGGGGAAACTGTCCTCATGCTCAAGGGAATCCGGCACACAGGCATCGTGGTCAGCGATATGCAGCGATCGTTGCGCTTCTACCGTGATTTGCTTGGCATGAAAGTCTGGGCCGACTTCACGGATAACAGTGACTATGTGCAGGCGGTGACGGGAGAAAAGGGCGCCGACATCTGGATGATCAAACTGTCGGCGGAGGACGGCGGGGGCGTGGAGCTTCTGCAGTACCGTTCGCATCCGCAGGAAGTGCCTCCGCCGCGTCGATCGTGCGACGTCGGAATTAATCATCTCGCCGTTCAGGTGCAGAACATTGACACATTGTACGAGCGTTTGCTGGCCGAGGGTATCGAGTTCAACACCCCGCCCATCTATTCGGAAGACCGAGGCGCCAAAGTAACCTACTGCCGCGATCCGGAGGGCATTATTGTGGAACTCGTGGAGCTCGTGGAGAGCCAGCAGTGAAGACAATGGGCCGCGCGAATTGCATTCCCGCGGCGGCGGACATCGCGGAGTTTCATGAACGCGGGCACTGGATTACACCGAAACTGCTCGACGACGACCGGATTGCGCGGCTTCGCGCCGCGGCGGAAGGAATGTTCGAGGGCAAGATCGACGGGGACGGATGGTACTTCGATTCAGATAAGCGGCGGGACATCTCTGGGGATCCGACCCAGATCGTGAAGTTCACGAACGGATGGTGGATCAACGACGAAGTGAAAGACCTCGTTCTGGATCCCCTTCTGGGCGAGATCGCGGCAGTGTTGCTGAGCACGGACGAGGTTCGGCTGTGGCACGACCAGGTGATCAAGAAGCCCGGCAGTTCAGGCAAGGAGACACCGTCGGGCAACGTGGGATGGCACCAGGACTACGCCTACTGGACTGCGGCGAACACGCCGAATATGTGCACCGCGTGGATCGCCTTGCAAGACACGGATCTTGAAAACGGGGGCATGCGCACACTGGTGGGCTCGCACAAGACCGGCCTGATCGAAGATGCCGACACATTCTACGATTCCGATCTGGACGCGCTGGAAAAACGTTTCAAGGACCGAGTCGGCAATGCCTGGATCGACGAGCCCTGCATCTTGAAAGCCGGTCAGGCCAGCATTCACCATGCCCTCTGCTTCCACGGCTCCGGCCCGAACCTTACCAACCGGCCGCGCCTAAGCGTGGTAGCCCATTACATGCCCAAAGGCACTGCCTACAACGCACACACCACTCGCCACCGCAACGTGAAATACCTGGGGCCTCGCCCGAAACACGGACAGCTCTTCAACAATGAATACTTTCCAGTGGCATGGCCTTCGAAGCCGGGCAACACTCTGGATTCATCCCCCCACAAAGACTAGGATCAACCCATGCATTTAGGTTCAACCATGAAATCATTGGCCGTGGGCCTGGCAATGCTGGTTGCAGGGATCACATCACCCCCTGGCCAGGGTCGGGCAGGTGAGGCTCTCGCCATCCACCATGCACCCGCGAAGGAAGCCGCCACCGACTCCCCCTACCTAGTCGGATTTACCTTCCAGGGGGAGTATAGTTTTTCAAATCCAATGCCGGAGGAGCAGTTGCGCATCTTCAACGATGGCGCATTCGATGGCTGGGCATTGATTTATGTTTGGAACTACGCGCCGGAACCGGGACCTCCGGTCAAAGAATTAGCCGACACGTTGGCGTGGCTCAAGGCCCGGCTCGAGCCCGGGAAGCACATCTGGCCGGCAATCAGTCTCAGCCGCATCATCCAGCCTGCGGGGAATTACCTTCCTGAACGCACCCGGTTTCACGAAATTCCGGGCATCGATCTCGAAAATGAGGCGGGTGTTCGCGCCACCTTTGAGGCGGAATGGAGAAACGCCTGCCTGATTGCCAGGAACCTGGGAAGTCCCGGAATCTTTTTCGACCCGGAGTGGTACGGGAATTCTGCCGTACGCTTCCCCGAGGAATTGGCAAAAATGCGCGACGAAAAGGTCGAGACAACACGGGCCAAGTGTCGTGCACTCGGGGCGCGGCTGGTGGACATCACCGAGAAAACCTACCCCGGCTGCCATATCTTTACCATGTACACGGGTCTGTACGAGCGGCCAGAACATTGGACCTCCATTGCGCACATTCATCTCGGCATGCTGCAACGACAGAAGGAACTGCGCTCACGCCAAAAGCTTGTCGACGGCGGGGAACTCGGCCTGGGGTACCTGGCCACCTCGTTTGCCACCTTCCAGGAACGAATCTACAACCGTTGGCTGGAGACACGTGATCTTCTCCTCAGGTACCCGAACTATGAGCTGGGAGGCGTACTCGCACCCTACATGGACCGTTCGGAACGATCGCCCTGGGCGGCGGACCACCGGATTGGAACCGAGCAAACGGCCAAGGACTTTGCACCCCACTTCCGGGAACTGTTCCGCAATTACCATTATACCTGGATTTACGGCACACACACCGGAGAAACGACCGGCTTTAACCCGTGGGGCAGACAGCACTCGGCGGTCATGAGTGGTGTGTTCGAGCGGGCCATGCGAATCTCCCATGTTTCACCTCCCGACCTCCGTCGTCTGCCGGACAGGAAAGCGCCTGAAGGCGACAGGGCCTGGGAGGCCGATCAACTTGCGCGAGGTCCCCGGAAGGTCCTCGTCGACTGGTCCGCCCCGGGACAGACCCACATCCTCCCCAAGTACTACCGGGGACAGGGCGCCGTACCGGAAACGACAACCATTTCCCCCGGGCCATTCCCGGCCGATGGCGAACAGTGGAACGCAGGTATTGAGTTCGATAAATCCCAGCTTGACAAGGAACAATTCCGGTGGCCCGGACCCGGGGTCAGCGCCACCGGCCTGACGACCGCGGATCTCGGAGCCTATGATGCTGCATGGACCAAGGTCTACAACCCGGGTAAGAAGCCCATCGGGATTCAATTCGCCGTCTTCCTGCCGGGAAACCAGACTGTTGTCGCGAACAGCTACGATGGCTACGCCGTTGGCTCCAACATCAGCCCCGGAGAGTCCCGGATACTGTTTTGCGGAAACCTCAAGGGGCCGATTGAAGCGGTTTCCCTCTCGACCAGGGGGTCCCAGCCCGACGAAAGCATGACCATTTACACGGGTCCGGTCTACCTGGGCAAGAGCACCAAACACCCATAGAACCACCGCCCCTCCCGCACGCCATCTGCGCCCGAACTACCCTGCTTCGGCCCACGTCGGCCGGGTCGGCAGGCCCTGATTGACAGGGTCCGTCCCCCGAACGACATAATATTTCCGGTCAAACGGCGTCCCGTTCCGATAGTCCTCGTACTGCTTTTGACCAAGGGTTCCACCGGCAGCCATGTAGCGGAGCACCAGGACCCTCCGCCAGCGACCGGACCGATTGGGAAAGGAGGTGTGGGGAATCATGGTGTGGTGAATGGCCATCCCTCCGGCGGGAAACCTGTACTGCACAGCATTGGACTCGAAGTGTTCAGGCATGCCCGCCGGATCGATTTCCTCGTCGAACAGGTCGTCCCCGCTCTGCCGGATGGGCAGCTTTTGGTTCTGAAAGCCGGGGAGCACGCACATTGCGCCGTTGTCGACATCCATGTTGTCAAACCCGATCCACACTCCCGCGGGCAGCCGCGCGGTGACATTCCAATAGGGTGCATCCTGGTGCCAGGGGATCCCACGTCCACTTTGCGGCGGCTTGCAGATCAGGTGGGACGACCAGAAAAGGATGTCTTCTCCGACCTGCCGCTCGATCAGATCGCGCAGCTCCGGCTGCGTGGCCAGGTCCCAGATCCAGGGCTCCTGTTCGTGGGCACCGATGATATCGTCGGTGGCCCGGCCCGGCTGCAGCTGTTGCAGCATCCTGTCAATCTCCACCCGACACTCCCCCAGCGCAGCCGGCGTCAGAAACTTCTGAAAGATGCAGTACCCCTCCCCCTCATACTTCGCATTCTCCGCATCTCCATATGAAAATGCTTCATCGATCACACGTTCCGTCCTCATCAGTCGCTGCCTCAACAGGAGGAAAGGAAAAGAACAATAAGCTCTCCTCGTTTCCTTTTGTTCAAAATTCGTTCATTCGTTCAATGTACGATAAAGTTCAGCGACTTCCTCCGCGGAGAGGGCGTAGTTGTAGACGGCGGCCCTACTGAACTTTCCCGGGGCCTGCCGATTTGCATCCGCCGCCCCGCCGCCGATGGCCACTCTGTGCGAATTTATAGTGGGCGGGATCGGGGCGTCACGAGCCCCCGCACGCTCCCCATTGATGTACAGATTCATCTCCGCCCCATCGTAGGTTCCGACAATATGATACCACGCGTCGACGTCGGGAATCGGATAGGTCAGGGCCTGATTCGTGTCCCCTTGGATGTAATTAATCTCCCGCGGCCGGCGGTGCTGATCCAGATACAGACCGTCCTGATAGCGCGGGTGTTTGGTCAGGAGCCCATGGTACAGAATGGGTGAATCGGGGATCTCTCCCCCCGGCGAATACCACAATTCCCAGGAGCGAAGGCCATTCCAGGCGTTCAGGCTGGGACCGCTTGGCGTGGTGATTGACTGCGACGCCCCATCCAGTTGAATCGCCATCCGCCCCATGGGACCCTGCACCCACCTGCCGCCGTGGTTGGTGAAGTGATGCTTGAATTCCGATTCGTCGACAATGCTTTCGCCCTCGCCTTCCCTGAAATTCAATTCCACGACTGCGTAGGCTCCGGGCTTCGGCATATAGGCCGTCTCTCCCGTTCGCCCCACGATCTGCACCGGGCCCAGAAGACCGCCCGCCCCTTCCGGATTAATGACCCGAACTGCGATCAAGCTTTCCCGGCCCGGCATGAAGGCGCCGGTAGCGTCGATCATGAACGGACCCGGCCCCTTGTGCGACCCCAGTTCCTGCGTACGCATACCGCGGGACGCCGAGTAGACATGGGCCTCGTTCCCGACACCGCCGAACGAAAGCCAGAGCTGGCGCCCAAACAAGTCCTCCGACGGCTGAATCCGGATGCGGTACATGGCCACGCCGTCGTAGGGTACGCCCTGCTCCTCCCACGGGGCGCCCGCACGAAGCTTTCGCCATTTCTCCCGGGCCTCGTCCACGTTCGCCCGCATGGAATCCATCCAACTGGAGTAGGTTCGGGCCCGACCGTATAAGACATTATCCGGTTCCATCCTGAACCACCACTCGGGTGGCAATTCCGCCACCCGCTCATACCCTTCCGGCAGGTGCATTGGCATGGCGGCATCGGGGTAGAAACCCGTGTCCGGAGGATTCGGCCGCCAGGCAAGATCTTTCGGCTCACGAACATTCCGCAGCGCTTCGACGAACGGCTCGGTGTACAGGGTCAACTGCCCCCAGTTGTGATCACCACCGATCTCTCTGGACGAGGGAATACTGATGGGCCACCAGACATCCCGGCCGGACCAAATCCAAGTCACCTTGTCGCTCGCAGATAGAGCATTGTAGAGCCCGTGCGACAAGCGTTCCGGCGAATAGTGATTGTGCTCCGGCACATTGGGATCCCACATGCCGGGATTGTCGGACCGGAACCCCGGCCAGACAGCATTCCCGTACTTCATTCGCGAGCGAACCAGGTGTGGAACGGAAGAAAGCCGCTCACCGATATGACGAGCGAATTCCTTGTAGCCGCGAAACGTGTCGTAGACCATCTCCGGGTAGGTGTTCTCGAGTCCGTCATGGATTTCGACACCAGGCCCCGCCCCTTCCAGCATCCCGTCGATGAACGCCGGCCACAGTGCGGTGGCCGAGGGGCTCAACAGATCCTCAAGTGTCGTCCCGTCCAGATCCACGAACGGCATGGACATCGTGTATCCGAAGGCGAGGATGACGACCGCATTGGGCTCGGTCTCGGTCAGCGCCCGCGCCCATTCGCGCCCGCGCTGCATGACTTTATCGTGATACTCCTGAAACGAAGGCGCCTTGTCCCCGGCCTTTGCCACGAGCTTCGCGTAGTTCCACACGCCGCCGCCGCCGATTTCAGGATCGTAGGTGATCCCGACCAGCGGGGTCTGCGATAACACCCACCCCGCCACGCGCGTGTTCTCGCAAAGAACGTCCCAGCCCGCGTCGTCAAACCAGCCCGGGACCTGCGGCCCGCGCGTGGCGTACTGCATTATGTTGTAATCCATCCGCCGGAAATTGGTTTCCTTCAAGTCGCGCACCGCGTCCGAATATTCCCCACGCGTCTGGGGAATCGAGGTATGCCAGAGATAGTTTCCGTCATCACGGGGATTGAGTTTGTGCGTGCCCTCGTTGGGCAGGACCGCCACGCAGACGCCATCCAGGCCGAAGGCCTCAATCTCCTCCACATGCTTCTTGAGGTACGCCGTTGTCGGTTTGTCCAGACCGAACATCTTGATGAGTTTCTTCCCTTCGACCGTAGGCTCCCCCTTGTCGCAGCCGACACCCAAGGCGCACAGGGCAAGACATGCCAAAACCGACATGATGTGATGCTTCATCCTACAAGACCCCTTCCCAGAAAAGACCATCCCGACGAGTCAACAGGCTACAAGAAAAGGGTCCAATGCCTCAATCTATTTCACCTGATTGCACAATGAAAGGCGCCGGGAACACCGCCGCGAAAAACCATGCCGCACGTCAACGGAATGCAAAACATGCAATCCCCGGCATATTCGGGTCGTCCCCGCAGGCTTCCTTGCCGGGCAAGTTATTTTTCAGGCGGGAGCTTCCACCGAACGGTGTGGCAAACCGTCCGGCCCGACTCCACCGGTTCCACATCGTAGGGCTCAAGAGCATGAACGGTCAGGAGGGCTCCATCCGGCATCTCCCGGGTGGTTGACCAGCCGGTGCAGCCGCCGCTGGACCAGGCAAGCTGCAGCGGATGATCATGATCCCAAGTCCTGCCATAGTCCCGGCTCACCACGGCGGCCACACCAAAGGGATGATGGTAGTTCGTGTACGTGCACAGGAGCCGGCCGTCCTGAAGCAACGTCAATTGCCCCTGGACTTCACTATAGTCCAGGAACTCGATGGGTTCCGACCACGACCGTCCCTCATCGGTGCTTTCCATCAGCACCATATGACCCGCGGCATGGTCGTTTCGCATCGTCCCCGGGGGATAGGGCAACGGCTTCCCCTTCAGTTCATGGTTCCACTCGAACCGACTCGCCGCAAGGAGCCGGCCGTCCGGCATCCGCTCGAAATCGCACTCGATGAAATAGGGGAACGGATCCTCCCATGGAATTTCAACAGCCGTGCGATCACCCCAGCTCCGGCCTCCGTCAACAGAGTGAACCATCCATGCGCGGCAATGTGCCGGACTCGCCGTATACCCGGAACTGTCCTCCGGCGTACCCACGCAACACATGAAGGAAATCGTCCCGTCGCCATGAATAATCGGGGAACGAATCGTACCACACACCTCACCCTCGTCCCTGCGCTCACTCGCGAAGGGGACAGCCCGCCAGTTCCGCCCTTCATCTTCGCTTACGCAAACTCCATCAAGCGACTCGCTGGTAAACAGCACGACTCCGCTGTCAAGCACATGGAGCGATCCCTCCTTCCCGACAAGGGGTGAATGCTCAAAACGATGCCAGCTTTGGCCACAGTCGGTCGACTCGTGGAGCTCGACCGGCCAGGTGAGCTCAAGACCGCCAGAAGGAAAAGGGGATCGAGCCTTTTCCGCCAGCATGTTGACCGGGGAGGCGAGAAGACGACCATCCGGGAACACCGCCAGTCCCGCCTTGTACATTCCCCTCGGACCAATCTGGGAGCGCCAGGCAGGCAGGATTGTTTTCTGCACCACGCAATGAGCGTCGAGTCCGGTGTACCCGGTACAGCCCATGTCCTTGTAGTTATAATCGTAGGCTTGGTGTTCCCAGCGGAAAGGTGGTGGCCTGGTCATCAGCGAAAGAATCCTTGCCCCTGTGGGCCATTGTTCACCGCGAGGTCTCTGCCCCTCTCATACTCCGACAAGCCCCGACCACCCGGCCTCACATACGGGTTCTAAGCCTACACCAAAGATGCCCACCATGTCACGGATGCCATACGTCCACTGCGTAGATGGCGGTCTGGGCGGTGAGGGGACTCGGATCGGAAAGAATCAACGCCGTGTCCGAGCCCAGCGGCCCCGTGGTAGCGACAGGTGTCCAGGACTGCGGGCCGGTCAACGGATCGGCGGTCCGGAGCAGACGGTAAACCCTTCCCCTCTTTCCATCCACGGGGATGTCGACGCCCTGGCCGGGGCCGACGACGACGACGTCATCCGCCGCGAAGAAGTCCGTCGAAATCATCGGATTCGTGCCTGCGACCCGCTCTTCAGCATCGCCCGAGCGGTCCCCATCGCTGTCCGGCAGATTTGGGTTGCTGCCCAGATTGTATTCACTCCCGTTATCCAGTCCGTCCCCGTCCGAATCATCATACAGGCCCGCGCCTGACAGGCCATGCGCGGCCAGCCAGCCGCCGAACGCAGGGGGATCGATCTCCATGATCGAGGTGAACGGGCGCGGGTCGTGCGGGTCCCACCATAGCCAACCGTCGGCGTCGGGCGTCCGGTCGCCCTCGTAGGCACCGTCCCAGTTCGGCTCCGCCGGCGGCGCGACCGGGCTGTTTTCCCAGCGAATGTAGTCGACGTCCATGACGATCGGCGGCAGGCCCCCGTGCCCCCAGCCAACGCCCCAGATAATGGCCGATCCGCGATTGGCGGGTGACATCGGCGCAACGGTTTTTGTCTGCAGGAGCGTGCCGTTGAAATACAGCTTCTTGTCGTACTGCCCCCCGTTCGGCTCAATGGTGACGCGATATACGTTCCAGCCGGTCACGTCGATGGAATGGAAGGAGCCGTCGAACTCCACCAGGCCGGGCGTGAGCCTCAAGCTCCAACCACCGTCCCGGGTTGTGACCGCAACCTCGGCAAACTGGCTCCCCGGCACGTCGGGGATGCGAATCCGGGTTTCCAGCGTGTTGACGAGATTCAATACGAACGGCGTCGACGGCGTGCGCTGGCTGCTCTTCAGCCAGTGAGACCATTCGCCCGTCTGTTTCCCACGCAGTTCCGCGTATCCATCCGGGCCCTTGTGCGTGGTCAGAAGCCGCGTTGATCCGTACAGTCCGCCGGCACCGGACGAATCGTCGACCAGCATCGTGACGTAGTTTGTTCCGTTCCGATCCATCTGGTCGGTAATATCAATGATCCACGGGTCGGCACCGTTTCGGGCAAAGCCGATCCCCTTCTTAACCGCATCGGTTCCGTTCGCCTGCGCAAGGTACAGGTCGCTTCGGTCGCTGACCCCGGAGACCATCACCTGGTAGCGGCGGTCCTGCGTATGGGGCGGAATCACGAACGAGGTCCGGTAGGCACCGATGCCGGCAAACGCGATGCCCTGATTTTCCCAGTAATCGTCCGTATCGATCGGCAGGTAGGGATAGGCCTGCGTGAGGACCTCTCCGAAAGCATACAGCTGAGCGCCCCAGTCAAGACCCTTCGGATTTTGGGAGTCGGCCCGCTGAAACAGCCAATTCCCGGAAAGATTGGTGGATTTTGCGTACCGCTCGACAAGTGTCGGTGGCGCAAAGAGAGGCGGCCTGTACCCGGCTTCCAATGTCTCGCCAGGGTTCCAGCTCAGATCCAGCGAACTGTACGCACCGATAATCGCCTGGTGGTACGGGTCGCCAAATACATATTCCACCGGCGCCGGCGGATTCGGCGTCCGGTTCGGCCACCAGTGCGTCATCCAGCTCCAGGTCCAGACGAACTCGTCGGTAGCCGCCATCGCATTGTGAAATGCGTGCCTCATTCGCCCAGGGGAGAAATGATTGTTCTCGAGGTTCACCGGGTCCCATCCTGTGCCGCGGTTCTCAAAGTCGGGCCACATCCCGCACGCGTGGCGGTAATGATTTGCCAGCAGGGAGGGCACGCCGCAGAGCCTCTCCGATGCCGCCTGGTCAAACTTTTGCCATGCCATGTACCCGTCGTACGTCATGCTCCCGTACGTCAGTTCACCGCTGTCGATCACCGTGCCGGAGGGACCGCACCCTTCCAGCAGGCCATCCACGAACGCAGGCAATAGGCCATATTCGATTTCCGAAAGGAATTCCTTGGGCGCGCCCTTGAGCCGGTCCTCCGCGAAGCCATAGGTGAATGCCAGAATCAGCTTAAAGTCGGGCTCTACACTCGTGAACGCCTCCATCAACTCGCGTCCGCGCTGCCGGACCTTCTCCGCGGTCTCCGGGAACGGGTGCTCAAATTCCCGCGGTTTGCCTTTCCAGGTCAGCCAGCCGCCGTTCGGGTCCGGCGGAGCCCCGCCAATCTCGTTGTCAAACCACACAGCCTTGAATCCGCCCTGAACGCAAACCTGCGCCATCGCGATCGCATTCGGAATGGCAACGTTGGCCCAGTAATTGTCATTGAACCAATCGCCGCCGAATGATCGCGTCCCCCCGGTCCAGAGAATATTATTCTGGAGGTGCCCCATGTCCGTGGCAGCAAGATCTCCCAGCGCGACGCTGAAATCGCTCAACGTCACCGCCGGCGCGGTGAACCAGCGGGCAGGAAAACGCTCTTCGCGCAGTACAGGGTCCGACGCCCAGTCGTTCCGGTTCACGTGCACCAGAATCCCGCTGAGCGGCGCCGCTCTTATCTCCTCCACGTGCTGCCGAAGCAGCCAGGTGGTCACCATCGAGAACCCGTGACCGCCCACGATTTTCTTTGGCGAGTCCGTCAGCTGGAACTCCAAGGCGAGGCCGTCCACCCACATGCACCGGTTCCCAGTCCCGAGGTTGGAAAGGAACAGGATTTTGATGTCGTTGAGATTTGCGTTTCCAACCTCGTTTACGGTCGCGGTCACGCCCGCCACGGGAAAAGTATTGTCGTCGACCAGTTCGCCAAGTGGAATGACGAACTCCGTCCAGTCGAACGGGCCGGCCAGCGGCACGTCGACCTCGATTCCATCGAAATTCTGAAACGTCAACAGGCCGATTTTCACCTGGGTGGTTCCCGCATCCGCCTTGATCCACAGGCGCAGGGTGTCGAACCGGTTCGTACTCAGCGGCGGATCGGGAAACATCATCGCACCGAAAGTCCCGTCAAGCACCGTCCTGGCGACCTTGAGGCTCTCCGTCCCGAACATCTTGTTCGTCGAATCCCAGACAACGGCTCCGAAATTTTTTGGAGGAATATCGTACGTTCGGGACCAGGAAACATTCCCGGTCGATTCGGTCCAGTTGTCGCCGTCAAACGGAAGCGTCATGGTCAGATCCAGCGGCGGGGTGGGCATCACGAAGTCTTTCAACGTGTTCTCCGCCAGGTACCGGATGGTGCTCCAGGCAAGCGCCGAGCGAAAGAATCCGACTTCGTCGAGCTTGCCGTCGTAGGGTTCGGCAAAATTGCCCGAGAGCTGGGCGGACGAGCTGAAGCGGAGTGCATTTCCGCCGGGTCCCGGGGGATCGTCCAGGTCACCGATGGCCGAGATGTCCACGCTGTCCTCGAGGGCACCGTTGATATACAAGCGAGCCTCGTCGGCCTCCCGGTCCACCACGGCGGTGACGTGAATCCAGGTGGATGCGTTCAGTGGGGTCGTGCTCCACAACTCCTCCTGCGTTCCGTCCGTGTCCCGGAGCAGAAAGCGCAGGCGCCGCATCTGCACGGCCCCGCCGGCGGAGAACTCCCATGTCACGGTCTCGCCCGCGTCCCGCTTTTCGAGGACCTGCATGCGGTCCGCCGCCGTGTCACGCCGCATCCAGAACAGGATCGTGAAACTGGTGGCCTGCGTATTCAGTGTGGGATTGTCCTGGATCGAAACTCGGTCGGTCGACCCGTCAAAATCATACGACCAGTTTGCCGCGTACACCGAGCCGGTGATACTCGGGACGGTCACGCTGTAGGACGCGGTTCCGGCGGCCTGAATCAGGTTGTTTCCGCCGCCGTCCCGGCTGTCGATCAGGTCGCCGTCAAATACCCACCCGCTTTCCAGAATCCCGGCATGCGCCGTGCACAGGGAAAAGACGGCGACACAGGCACTACATAGTATGCTACGTATTGTTTGTCGGCGGAGGCCGGCATTTTTTTTAACGGGAAACGCCGTCATGAAGGGCAAAACCCTACATCAGGACACCCGCAAGTTCAAGGAGCCGCCATGTAGCGGGAGGGGCGGGCCGCCTTCCGGGGCGGGTGAAAAAAGCCAAGGCAACTCGGCTTGGAACCCTGGTGCGTTCCGCTGCCGCAGAGCACCGATCCCATGGGTTTACCCGGTGTTCACCACCTGCTCGCGGTCCTCCCCCTGCAGGGGCAGATCCACCCATGCGCCGTTGCACGCGCGGGACGCATGAAACCCAATGATCGCCTCGGACGTGTGCAGCACCTGTTCGGGAGGGTGACTGAAAGGTGTGCCATCGTCGAGCCACGCCACGATCTTGCTGACGCACACGTCCATCCCGCGGGGACGAATTCCCGGCTTCTCCCAGAACTCGGTGGAGTCATCGGAGAACTCCAGCACGAACTCGGTGTTAAGCAGACCGCAGCGGGCGCGTCCCTTCATCCCGTTGACGATGATAAGACACGGTGTCGTCGCGTAATCGACCGCGTCGACCGTGACCATGGCGCCGTCCAGGTTCTCGAGTTTCTGCCCCAATACATCCCCGGAGACAGGATCGGCGCCCCAGACAAAAACTCAATCCGATGATTCCTGCCTTATAGTTCACCACGTGATCGGATCCAAACCCACAGGCGGCAAGCTTCGTCGCAAGCCGGTTCGAAAGTCAACCTGCGTCCGAAGATCAAAAAAATGTTGCGTTCGATGGCTGTTCTCCGGATTTTCGTTCCGGACATTGGAGAAAGAGCATGACCCCCAGTTCAACCAGATCCGTCTGTGTCGCCGGCGCAAGCGGGCTCGTGGGTTCGAATATCGTCAAGGCCTGCCTGGAAAAAGGCTGGGCTGTCAACGGGACGATGCGCGACCCGTCCGATCCGGAGAAGGCGCCGTATCTCCAGGCGCTCCGGGGCGGCGAACATCTGACGCTTTCCTGCGCCGATATGGCGGAGGAGGGAGCGTTCGACAAGCCAACTCGAGGCGTCGATGCCGTTTTCATTGCCTGCCTGATTCCGACCTACCACGGACCCAAGGGAAAGCCGGCCCGCGAGATGGATGACGAGCAGGGATACCGGGAAATCATCATGCCGACGGTCGACGGATGCCTGAACATCCTTCGCTCCGCGAACCGCAACGGGGTGAAGAACGTGATCATCTGCAGCAGCACCAGCAGCACCAATCCCGTGCCGTGCCCGCCGGTGAAGAACGAAGTCGAGCACTGGTCGGACGAGGCAGAACAGTGCCGGGCGAAAAAGTACACATCCGCCACGAAAACCGTCATGGAGAAAGCCGCATTCCGGTTTGCCGGCGAAAATCACATCCGGATGTCGGTTTTCCTTCCCAGCATGATCGTGGGACCCGTCGTCATCCCGGCCCAGGTCCATCGCGGATTGAAGCAGCTGATCGAGGGGGGGCGGTGGCATGAGCAGATTCCCAACAGTTCCATGTCGATGATCGACGTGCGGGACCTGGCCGCGCTGTTCGTGTCGGCGTACGAAAACCCGGAAGCCTGCGGGCGCTACTTCGGCATCTATGAGAGCTGGCACTGGGAAGACATATACGCCGAACTGCAAAGGATTCTTCCGGAAATGAAAATGCCCGGGCCGCTCAGCGGCGAGCCGGTCGCCGCCACCGGCTTCGATCACACGCGGAAAAACAGTCTCGGCGTTCCCCTGCGCGATATCCCGACGATCCTGCGCGAGGCGATCGAGGGTGTCCGGTCTGATCCCTTCTGAAGTCCGGGCAAACCACGGAGGCGCGGAGGTTTAAAATTTTTGACTCCGCGGGCTCCACGCTCCCGTGGTAGAAAACCACCGGACTCCATGCCGGAGGAGGACCCCATCCAGACTGAGAGAGCCGTGCCATGAAAATAACCGATATTCGCTGCCACGTAATGAGCATCCCCCGGCCGGACGGGACGAACGTCCGGCGCAACTGGACCTTTGTCGAGATCGACACCGACGAGGGGATTACCGGCATCGGCGAAGCCACAACCGAGTACCACGAGATGGCGGTCAAGGCCCAGATCGAGACGGAACTGAAGCCCCGGCTTCTCGGCCTCGACCCCACCGACGTCGAACGAATCTGGCAACTCGGGTTCCGCGACTTCTGGTGGCGAGGGGGCGTGGTGCAGACCAGCGCAATGAGCGGCATCGACCAGGCGCTGTGGGACATCGCGGGCAAGGTGGCGGGACAACCCGTCTTCAAACTGCTCGGCGGCAGGGTCCGGGAACGGGTCCGCTGCTACATTCGATCGGGACCCGAGTTCCACGACCTTTCCGGCGAAGAGGCGGCTCGACAGTCGGTGGAGATGGGTTTCGACGCATTCAAGACCGGCGCCAATCCCCTGCCCGATCCGTACAACGGAAAACGACACGTGGAAACCATGATCGAAAAACTGCACCGGATCCGCGAAGTCCTGGGGCCTGACGTCGCGTTGATGATCGATTGCGGCGGCACCTTCCATCCGAACGATGCGCACCGCCTCGTGGAGGGACTGCGCCCGCTTCACATGCACTTCGTGGAAGAACTGGTGAACATGGACACGGTCGAGCCGACGCTCCGGCTGAAGCGCGACTTTCCGGATGTTCCGATCGCGATCGGCGAACGCCTCATTACCCGCTGGGACTGCCGGCCGTGGTTCGAGCAGCAGGCCATCGACGTCTGCTAGGTCGACACCTGCCACGCCGGGGGCATCAGCGAAATGATGAAGATCGCGCACTACGCGGAGATTTATGGCATCACCATCGCCCCGCATAACCCGTACGGGCCGGTGGCGCTCGCGGCGGGTGCCCACTTCGGCGCGGCCATTCAGAATTTCAACATCCTTGAACACTGCCCGATCCAGCCCTGGTTCCGCGACGTGCAGGCACTGAGCGTGCCGGTGGTGCAGGGATACATCGATGTCAACGAACTGGCAAAAC
>CAZTAB010000084.1:0-8515 GCA_964611475.1 uncultured Verrucomicrobiota bacterium
CGCATGGTCGCGACCCGCCGACTCTAAAATCGTGTCATGGTTGGGTATCGGTTACAAGGCAGAAGGTCCAGGCATCGCTCGGGTTCCCGGGCGAGTGGATCAGGGAACCGTCCAGTTCTCTAAGTCCTTGATCCAAGCCAGTCTAATGGACGCCCCCCACCGCCCGAGGGGCTGCGTGTTGATTTCCTCGCCGTGAAACGCCATCAGCCAGACGCCGATCTCTTGCCGAAGATCAAGCACCGCGGCCGCTGACGCCCCGTATATCTCCTCCTACACTTTCCCGACATCGACTTGTGACAGTGTTCTGGCATTGAATTTTCCCGTCATTTTGCTCTTCTCCTTATGGGCGACATGCGCAGACGTACTGTGCGGTAACTTCCATTATCTTGTCATGAATCATTGCCGTGGGCGTGTTGGGTATGCGCTCCTCTCGAACCGCGTCGTGTTGCAGGGGGAGGTGTTGGCTGAGCAGCCCCACAGGCGCGGGCGTTGCCGATAGATTGTTCACAAGACGGGCAAGGGCCCCTTGGACGTCGGGATGCGTCCAATAGTACCGGGAACGGTCGCTCCAGCTGTACTTGCGAGCGTAGGCGATTTCCGATTCCGTGCCAAGATAGTGGCTTTCCCAATGCTCTGGATTGGAGACCATCACGCGGTCCAGCACTGCCGGGAGATAGGACAGCGCAACACCGGGTCTGGATGACAACCATTCATTCTCGATATGGGCCAGTGCAAAAACAGCCTCTCGAAAGGCAAACGTGAGCCAGGGCCCGACCTTCAGGATTGCAAAATGATCCTCCACCATCTCCTTGAGTGCCTGCCGGGGCTGGTAGTCGGTGGAATGTGCTTCATAGACCAGGTTCTCCTGGCTTTCGATGTAGGCCACCAACCCGGAGGCCCTGTCTCTGTCATATCGCACAACAGATTCTTTTCCGTACTCCTCCCAGGGCTGATCCACGACTGCCGCGACCCGGGTCCAGGCCGCCTCCAGTCCCCGGCTGAGGAACGACTGCCTGGTAATCTCAATGGTTTGCTGAACATCCTCCACGGTCGTGGGGAGAATGTCGTGAAGCTCTGAGGCCGCCCCTCCCGGAGGTGGAACTTCAGTCCCGATCACGTACACGGGGGGAGCTGTATTCCTTTCCGTTTCCTCGAAGGCTGATTCCGCCGTCTCGCAAAGGTCTGCGGCGCGTTCCGCAATCACGCGGCCCGGTAACGGGACCTGTTCGCCACTCGCATCGTCGGCGCAATGCATGCTGGCATCGAGATGGATCTTTGAAAACCCCGCGACCACCAATTCCTTCACGAGGTTCCGCGACCTGGCCATGGCGACCGCCGCGCTTTCACTTCGCCATGGATTCGGCCCCGCGTGATCTCCACCCAGCACCACGCGCTCGAAGGGAAAGCCCTGGTCATTGGCGAGATCCCGCACATACTCGACGAATGTTCCCGGGGTCATGCCGGTATATCCGCCCAACGGGTTCACCTGGTTCGAGGTGGCCTCGATCAACAGGGGATCTTCGCCCTTCTTCGCCTGGGCCATCGCCGCCTCAAGCACGAAACGGTTTGCGGAGCAGACGGAATAAGCCCCGCGCTCTTTTCCCGCCTTTTGAGCGGCGACAATGTTCGCGATGTGCCCCAACGGATGTTGGCCGTCCCCCGGCATTTCAGATTTGCCCTCACGCATTGTAAATAACAACGCCCTGCACAACCCGGTTGATGGTTCCACTTTCGCTGGGGGCGTCCGGTTTCAACCCCAGGCCGATGGACTTCATGGTCCCCAGAATCTGGCCCACCACCACGTCGGTCATCACCCGGTAGTCGTCATGGACCGGTTGGGATTCCGGGTACAGTTCTATGACGTCCGATGCCACATCCGAGATTTCCCGGTTTGCGCGGTCGCAGATGACCAGGGTTCCGCATCCCTGGCCCTTGGACTTCAGTTCGCGGAGCATGTCCAGCTCATACCTGCGAACCAGCGGATCGCTGGCGAGGGCCGCGACCACGACGCACGCCCCATCGATGAATACCTGGGGGCCGTGACGGAGACCCAGAAAGGACTCATACCGGCAAACCACTTTTCCTTCGGTCATTTCCTGCATTTTCAGGTGGCACTCCTGCATGGTACCGAACAGGGCACCGGATCCAAGGAAGCAGGCGCGGGTAAACGGGCGATCCGCGAAGTCCGCGATCAAGTCGCCATACGTTGAAATCACTCGCCCCGTCCCCTCCCCCAGTTGGATGGACAGCGAGGCCAGGTCGTCGAGTCGTTCCATGAATGCCAGCCCAATGCCGGCAAAGGCCATGGTGGAGAAGGAGCTGGTCATGGCCAGCCCCTGGTCGTGGGTTTCCTTGGGAAGGAGTATCCTGCAGGCCGCATCATCCTGGGCGGCGGCTTTCGCCAGTGCGCCATCCCGGTTACAGGTGATCACGATGTGCGAGGCCTGGGGAGCGATACGCTTGACCTGCTCGTAGGTGGCCACTGACTCGGGAGAATTTCCCGATCGCGCAAAGGAAAGAATCGTATAGTCATGGCCGGGCACAAGAATGGATGATGCGTGGGTTACCAGGTGGGTCGTTGGAATGGCGGTCACCTCACGAGAAAGCCTTCCCCGAAGAACGTTCATGATGGACGTGCCGATGAATTCCGATGTGCCCGCCCCCGTGAGGAGCAAGGTTGATTTTTTGCTGCCCGTGAGGCCGGACCGGGACATGAAGTCCCGGATCGCGGCGCCGTCGGAGCGCAGGATCCCCACCATTCTTGCCCACATGTCGGGTTGCTGGGCGATCTCTGCGGGAGTATGGGCCACGCCCTTCGCTTCTTTTTCCCTCTGGGGCAACTCAAGCAACCGCTGGAATGCGTTCATCGGCCCTCCAGTGCCAGTTTTTCGACATCACGGCACGTGGATCTGGCATCGGTGCCGCCGACGAACGTACAGCTCCGGGAGGCCACGGCATTGGCAAAGTCACATGCTTCCACGCGGGGCATCTTTTTTTCCAATACCGCAAACAGGAATCCCGCGTCAAAATTGTCCCCGGCCCCCGTCGTGTCGATGACGTCCACATCAACAGGCGATCGCGAAGTGACGCGTCCGTCGTCAACAACCATCGCGCCCTGCCTCCCCGTTTTCACCACGGGGCACTCCGTGCGCTCAGCAAGCAGTCCGCAGGCTTGCGTCGCGCAGTCCGTTCCCGTGATCGAGATGGCTTCATCCTCGTTAACAAAAAGATAGGAAAGCATGGGCAGCCACTCGTCCATGAGTTCCCAGCTTTCGGTTTCGTCCCACTGTGGATCGAGAGAGGTGGACACGCCGAGGTCCATGGCTGTTTTCAGAATGCCGGTGATGCGGGGGCGAAAGCCTGTCTGCAGGTACGGCCCCGCAAAGTGCACATGGGCCACGTCGCGAAGCGCGGACCGATCCAGCCCCGTGCCATCAAATGCTGCAATCGTGCCAGGGTAGGTCACTTGCGTCCGGGTTCGGCCCTGGATCAGATTGATGGTGACCCCGGTGCCGAATCTTTTCGTTCGTTGCACCAGGAAGGTGTCGATCCCCGCGTCCCGCAGGCCCTTGAGCATGAACTCGCCATAGTCGTCTTCGCCTGCGAGACCGCTGATGGCGGTGATCCCCCCCAGCGATGCATAGGCAACCGCAGCGATCACCGCGGAGCTTCCCATCACCACCTCAAAGGACTCGCAGGTGATCTCCTTGTCCGGCTGGGGGAACGACGCCAGCCCGGACATGATGACATCTACATTAATGTCTCCGATAAACAGGACCTTGGACATGGATCGACTCGCCTCTTAAGGACTGCACTCCTCTATAACTACCCCAGCATGCTAGCGCCCGCCGTGGCACCCCTGTATGTGCGGAATCCCTCGGCAAACCGCGTCCCGCATTCGTACCCGTAAAGCAGGGAGGATGCAAATTTCTGCTCGGTATGCCAGGACAACTCAAACGCTCGATCTCCCGCGCGGTGATCCACTGCGGAGAACCTCCGCGTCGCGGATGGGACATGGGCGGAATACATCCGGTCGAACCATGTGCACGACTCAAGCAAGTCGTACAACTCATGCTCGATATCCACATAGATGTCCGGAGCAAAGTCTCGGGCCTGGCAATCGACCCGATACCGGTAGATTTCCGCGGGGACGGGGTACAGGCCGGGCGGGTGTGGCCGGAAGCAGGCGCCGTGTATCGCCGCAATGCGCGACGCTTCGCCCAGCGCAACGTGGTCCTGGTTGTTGTCATTTTCCCAATGGCAGAAAAGGATGTCCGGCCTCAGTTCATCCAGCACGTCGGCCAGCTCCCCCACCAGCTCCGGGGTGTTTTGCAGCTGGAGATAGTCGTGACCCAGCGTGATCAGTTGAATCCCGGCGTCATCAGCCAATTTTTGCACCGCCGGCTTGATCTCCGCCTCGCGTCCGGCCACCACGGGCCAGGCACCGTATTGCGAAACGGCTTGCACCATGGTGACTCGATGCCCGCTCCGCGCAAACTTCAAGGCGACGCCCCCCATGCCCAACCAGCAGTCGTCCATATGCGCGCCAACCGCCACAATGGACAGCTCTGTTTTTTCCTCTCGCGTCATTTAGTGAACCAGCATTTGCCAGGGGACATCCTGCCCAAAGCCCACTTGAATGGCAAGGGGCTGCATCAATCAGACATCGTGCCCCGGGTCACTTCCCCAACCGAATCTTCAATCGCCTGTATTTTTGGCATCACCTCGGCAAGGAACCGTCGATCGGTACCCTGGTCCTGCACGGGTCGGTACCCTCGCCAGACGTTCGGCGCCAAGTTCAATTCCCTCATCAGGGCTTCGAAGTTTGGCCTGATCCCGCCGTACTTGAAAAAGACGTCGGCATAGGTGAGAAACAGGCGCTGTAGTTCCAGGGCATGTTGGAGGTCCTGGCGGCGGACGGACTCATAAATCCCCAAAAACAGCCTCGGAAAAAAATTGTGATTCATCCCGATTCCTCCCCTCGCACCGTACAGGAGTCCGGGAAAGAGGAATTCGTCGTTGCCGTTGTAAAAGAGCGCGCCAGGGCGGCGCCGAAGAACCCGGCTCATGGTAAAGAGGTCCCAGTCCGAGTTCTTAAATCCTATGACACCGTTGACATCGAGAAGGGCCTCCATCTCCCCGGCCGTCATGCGCTGACCGGACAGGATGGGAATGTAATACAGGATGAGGGGCCGTTGGGCGGCACGGGAAAGCTCGTCATAGTAGCCGAGCAATTGCGCGTGGTCATGGTTGGCCGGAGGCAAGCTGGACACGGCATCCGACCCGGCCATCGCGGCGTGTTCGGCCAGTTCGACGGCGTCATGCCGCTCCGAGGCCCCAACATGTGCGATCACCCGCCCGTTGTGGTTGCGCGAGATCTCCACTGCAATTTCCACCGCCCGTTTTCGATCCCCGGGCTCCATGCCGTGCGCATCACCGGTGGAGCCGCCGACATAGAGACCATGCACGCCCTGCCGGTAGAGCCGCTCGGCGAGCGAAGCAAATGCATCCTCCAGGAAAAGGCCCTTGTCGTCGCATGGACTGGCAATGGCTGGAAGAATGCCCTCCAGGGTCCCCGTCATGGCAGCCCGTGTTCTGTTCCACAGAAAATCATGGCAAGTCGTCCTTTGCGTGGCTTGGTGCCACATCGTGATGTCAAGCCTTCCTCATGTACTGAACATTTCCAAGGCAATAGCCTGTTCCAGGCCAGAATGAATGCCCTGCGGGCCCCGATCCATGGCCGCGCGGGTGATCGAGTGTCCGCGCAATGGCTCTGAATCTTTTTCTCTTTGACCCTGGAGGAGGATGAATGATATCAGGCGTCACCATGGGTGCTTGCAGGATGCAAATGTTCACATTTTCCTGTGCCGTTGCAGGCATTGGATCTGCTGCCCGGGAGGGAACGGCTCCCGATAATTCCACGAGCCGCGGGGGACGGTTGTCCCGCCTGACGCGATTGTCTGTGGTTCCCACCGATGTGTGTGTGTGTGTGTGGTATCCCTTTCTACAGCATTATCTCGGCCTGAGGTTCGCATGAAAACGAAAGCCCTCGTCTTCCCAAGCGAAAACCGGTACGTCCTGTCCGAGTTGACGATCCCTGAACCTTCCCCGGAGGAGATGTGCGTGAGGACGCTGGTCTCGGCGATCTCGCCTGGAACGGAGCGATGGATTCTGCGAGGCAAGCATATCGGGACCCGGTTTCCTTGCGTACCCGGCTATCACCGAATCGGGATCGTTGAGTCGGTCGGAGCGGGGGTGAAAGAGTTTGATGTGGGTGACATCGTGTACGGGTCAGGGAACCGCTGGGAGGAAGAGGATATCCATAACATGTGGGGCGCCCATGTCGGGCATTCCGTGAGCGGACCTGCCGGATACACGTTCCTGGGATCGAGTCTTCCGGATTCCCTTGAGCTGGACAGGCTTTCCTTCGCCATCCTGGTTGCGGTGGCAAACCGGGGGGTCAATTTCCTGGGAGTGGGTCCGGAGGAAAAGGTCTTGATCCTCGGGGCGGGGATCATTGGTCTCTGCGCGGCGCAGCTTTCGGCTCTCCAGTGCGCGTACCCGACTCTACTGGAAAAGGACCCGAACCGGCGCGCATTAGCGGCCCGGCTGGGGATTCCTGCGTTGGCGCAGCAGCATGGCTCCGGTTCTAATATCGAGGCTATGGCCCCCGACGGATTCGACGCTTTATACGACACCACCGGGGATCCATCTGCGATTGACGCAATGGTTCCGAAGGTAAAGCGGGGCGGCCGCCTCCTGCTGCAGGCCCAGTACTTCGACAATCCACGCTGTGCCATTGACCTCGATGCGATCAAGGTGCGCGAAATCACGATCCGGACAACCTGCGGCCAGGACTCGCAGGACATGCAGGACGCGATAACAAACATCCGGACCCGCCGCGTGCAGATAACCCCCCTCATCACGCACCGGTTCGATGCCCCTGGGGACCTGCTGAAAGGCTACGATCTTTTGGACACGGGATTGGAGTTCAACCTGGGCATGGTTTTTCGGTGGGGCAACGTGGATGAGGCTTGAAGTTCAGGATTGGCAGAGCCTTCCAGTAGAGGAGTTTGCCAGTCACCGGCCCTGGCCATTCCAGGTCGTGGATAATGTTGACACGCTGAATCGCCGGGTGGCACGGGAAGCCGTCGCCCTGATCAGGGAGGCGGGACAGGAAAATCGATCGGTCCGAATAATCCTGCCGGTGGGCCCGCTGGAATACCGCTATTGGGCCGATATCTGCAACGCCGAGCGGGTGAGCTGCGCTCCCCTGGTCCTTATGGGAATGGACGAATACCTTGATGCAGATACGGGAGGTTATCTTTCGAGGGAAAACCCTCTTAGTTTCCGGCGATTCGTCGAGGAAAGCCTGGTTCAGAACCTGGACCCTGAACTCCGGCCGGATCCGGCCAACATTCACTTTCCGGATCCGCGGGACCCGTCGCGGACCACTGCGCTGGTTGAGTCATGGGGCGGAGCGGATGTCTGTTACGGAGGCATGGGGATTACCGGGCATCTTGCGTTCAACGATCCACCGGAACCCGGGCAGAGCGTGGACGACAAAACCTTCCGGAACTGCCGTACGCGTTGTCTTACTGTCTGCCGTGAAAGCCAGGCCCAGATGTGCATGGGGGGCACCCAGGGAAACTGGGATATCCTTCCCCCGCGCGCCGTTACGCTGGGACTATACGAGCTGCTGATGAGCAAGCGCCTTCATTTGACGTTCATGCGAAGCTGGCATGCAGGCGTGCTGCGGCGCGCGCTCTTCGGCCCCATCGGGCAGGCCTGCCCCGGATCGTTTGTCCAGGATCACCCTCAAGTGGAAGTCACGCTCACGCGCCTTGCCGCCGCCCCCCCCCTGCTCAACGTCGCCCAGGCCACGGGAGAAGACGTGTAGGGCCTTGTTGCACGTCGAGGAGTACGCCCCCATCAAAGCAGTTCAGCCCGCCCGGGCAGGGGCAGAGGTTCCCCCGTTATTTGAGAACTTCGGCCAGGGAGTCACAGAGATGATCTATATTCTTTGTGGTGATCCCGGCCACGTTGATTCGCCCGTCACCTACGACGTAAATACTCTTTTCGTCACGCAACCGCTGCACCTGGTCTTTTCTCAGGCCACTGAATGAGAACATGCCGCGTTGCTGCACGATGAACGAAAAATCCCGGTCCACACCGCGGGATTTCAGCCCCTCGGCCAGCGCCACACGCATCCCGTGAATCCGCTCACGCATCTGGGCGACTTCGTCGCTCCAAAGTGATCGTAACGAATCATCCTGAAGAACCGTGATGACGATGCCCCCCCCATGGGATGGTGGATTTGAATAATTCCGGCGAACAAGGGTTTTCAGGTGGCTGAAGGCGGCTCCTGCCTCATCAGGTGTTTTCCCGACGAGCGTCAACGCCCCGGTCCGCTCGGAGTAGAGCCCGAAGTTCTTGGAGAACGAGCTTGCGACAAAGAACTCGATTCCTGCATCGAGGAACGAAAGCAGCGGGGCTGAGTCTTCGTCCAGTCCAT
>CAZTAB010000085.1:0-3197 GCA_964611475.1 uncultured Verrucomicrobiota bacterium
GAACGGGTCGAAAAACTCGTCGACAAGGAGGTGGATGTCCTGGTGGTGGACACTGCGCACGGACACAGCAAAGGCGTTGTGGAAACCACGGAATGGTGCAAAAGGCACTACCCGGGAGTGGAGGTCGTTGCCGGGAACGTGGCGACGGAAGAGGGGGCCAGAGCTCTCCGGAAGGCGGGAGCGGACGGAATCAAGGTCGGTATCGGGCCGGGATCCATCTGTACCACGCGGGTGGTGACCGGCGTGGGAGTCCCCCAGATATCGGCAGTCTACAATTGCACCCGGGCCGTCGAGGAGGAAATCCCGGTCATTTCCGACGGCGGAGTACGCCACTCAGGTGACGTGGCAAAGGCACTGGTTGCCGGTGCAAGTTGCGTCATGATGGGCTCGGCGCTGGCTGGTACCAAGGAGGGGCCCGGGGAAAAGATTATCTACCAGGGACGGCAGTACGTGGCCTATCGCGGCATGGGAAGCCTCGGCGCCATGAACGAGGGCGCCGGAAGCAGGGAACGTTATTCACAGCACCTCGTGAAGCAGGACGAGCTGGTGCCCCAAGGCATCGAGGGGATTGTCCCATTCGCCGGGACGGTCAAGCAGGTAATGACACAATATTGCGGAGGTCTACGATCCGCGCTTGGATACTGTGGATGCCACGACGTGGACGAACTTCGGCGCCAGGGATATTTGGTGCGTGTCAGCAGTGCCGGAACCCGGGAGGGGCACGCCCATGACGTCACGGTCACCAAGGAAGCCCCGAATTATCGGCTGTCGGATGAGGACTCCTCCGTCAAGCGGCCGGGCCGGGCCCTCCCGCTACGCAATGCCAGCCCTGCTTCTCTGCTTGAGCATCGCCTCCGGAGGCTGCGGCGATAGCCTGCCCTCGCAGGTCGCTCCCGCGGACGAAGCCGTGCTCACGCAAATTCAATCCAACACCCAGCTCGTAATCGACGGGATGCTGGAGGAGCACAAGGTCAAGCTCAGGCTGGATGGCGGCTCGGTCCAGTGGCTAGACAACTACGTGAACCAGCAACGTGATCTTGTAACCAGAGAAATGGCGGATCAGATGACCCGGGGGTTCGGTTGTTTCCTGGGCAGCGCAATTATCGCCAAGCATGGCGGCACATGGGTCCAGCATGAGCAGTACGGCCTCAGCGTGGCACTGGAAAGCGGGGCCATCGTTCTGCCGTTCCACACCCTCGCCCGCCAGTTCCGCCCCAAGAACAAGGCCTCAATCTACGTCGTATTCCTGACTGCGCCGAAGCTGAAAAAATAGAGAAGGTCAAAAAACTCCAAAAAAGACACTAGAGAAGGACGTGATCGGGGAGGTTTCCCGAAAATCGTCAACGGCCGCGCCCAATTCGTTGAGCAGCAGCCTTGCCTCCTCGTACAGTTCCTCCTCCATGATAAACCTCCCCAGGCTTCCCTTCCCCTCCCGCAACTGTGTCGCCACGTCGCGAAGGGACGAGACCGTCTGCAGCAGGTCCGAATAGAGTTCCTCATCCTCGGACATCAGTCGCCCAAGAAGCCCCTTCCCATCCTTCAGGCGTGTGCTGACATCCTTCAGGTTGGCCACGGCAGTCTGGGCGTCCCGATACAACGTCTCATCGGAAAGCAGCAACCCGAGGCTCCCTTTCCCATCCCGAATGTCCTGCGAGACCATCGCCAGATTTTCGGAGATCGTGGAGATTCGCTCGTATGCTTGATCGTCCGAAAGCAGTTTCCCGATGGTCCCCTCACCCCTGGCCAGTATCTCTGTAATGTCCCTCAGATCCGCCATGGATTCCTGGAGGTTGTTCAGGACTCCGTCATCCACCAGGGCCTGGCGTAGGCCGGCGAAAATCTCGCTGGCCTCATCGACGAAATTCACCGGAGTCTTTCCCTGGATTTTCGCATCTGGCGCGAGGGGTACCGCGTTCATGCTCCCGATCGAGACCTCAACGTATTGACCTCCGAGGACGGAGGAGGGAACGATCTCCACCGAGTAGTCCTCTCTCATCAGCAGGGGCTGATCGGTCGAGAGCAGGACGTGAACGCCGCCGGGCTCTCCCCAAAGCCGCTTGACCGCCCCCACCTCGAGCCCGCGTACCGTCACCTTGTCACCGGCCTGAAGCCTCGGAACCTGCTCGAACACGACCTCGGTCTCATATCTCTCGGTGAAAACATTCTCCGTGCTCAGCAGGATGGTGCTGATTCCCAGCACGACCAGAACCGCGAGCACGAAGGCGCCCACCATCAGCTCGATGCCGGCTTGACGCATACGTCTACTGACCATTTAACACCTTCCTTTCCCATGGACCTTTCCGATTGATGTACTGGGACTCGAGAAAACTGCGAACATGCTCGTTTTCCGAATGGACAAAGCCTTCGGGAGTCGAATCCTCGACGATTTTCCCCCCCTCGAGCATCAGGATCCTTGAGCCGATCGAGAGCGCGCTGTGCAAATCGTGGGTTACGACCACGCTGGTTACGCCCAGCGAGTCCCGAAGCTCCGTGATCAGCGAATCAATGCTTCGCGACGTAACAGGGTCGAGACCCGATGTCGGTTCATCATACAGAATGATGTCTGGAGCGCTCACGATGGCCCGGGCCAGAGCCACCCGCTTGCGCATGCCGCCCGACAACTCGGAGGGATACTTCGAAAAGACATCCCCCAGGTTCACCCGCGCCAGGGTTTCCCGCGCCAGCTGTTCCGCCGGCGCCTGCTTCATTTTCCGGGTTTCGCGCAACGGAAGGGCCACGTTTTCCCCCGCCGTCATCCACCCCAGGAGAGCCGAGCCCTGGAAAAGATACCCGAATCTGGAACGCACCATTTCCAGTTCCCGACCGGCCGCCTCGCTGATGCACGCATCCCCCACCGTGACCCGGCCACGGTCCGGGGTCAGCAGGCGGACCATGTGCCGCAAGGTCACACTCTTTCCCGCGCCCGAGAATCCAACCACGAAAACGATCTCGGACTCTTTGACATCCAGATTGATCTCATCGAGGACGACCCGTCCTCCCAGAGATTTGGTCACGTCCTCAAACCGAATCATGAGTAAAACAGCCTCGTCACGATGAACCCGAAAATCAGGATGGTCAGGAAAGAGATGATCACCGTCCGGCGGGCCGCCTGGCCCACCCCCACCGCGCCACCCGTGGTGGAGAAACCTTGGTGGCACGCCACGGTCGCAATGATAATCCCGAACAGAAACGCCTTG
>CAZTAB010000086.1:0-2240 GCA_964611475.1 uncultured Verrucomicrobiota bacterium
CCGGAAATGGCATCCTGGACCTTTCCGGTATTGAGGCGATGGGCGGACTGGAGTATCTCGACCTGCATGGAAATTCCGTGTCTGATGTTGCGCCACTCAGCAACTTGAAATCGCTGACGTGGCTGGATCTCAGCAAAAACCGAATTTCCAGCGCCGCGCCGCTCGCGACTTTGACCAATCTGACATGGATTGGATGCAGCGGAAACGCATTGACCAACATAACGGGGCTGGGTTCTGCCGAACGGCTTGAATGGCTTGGGCTGCAGGACAATGCCATTGAAGATCTCAGTGGGCTGGGGTCACTCACGAATTTGACCTGGCTCAACTTGACAAGCAATGCGGTTTCTAGCATCGGGGAGCTGGCCTCGCTTTCGAACCTTAGGGGGTTGGATCTTTACTCAAACAATATAGATTCCCTGCTGGGTCTCGAAGGTTTGGCCGGTCTCCATTGGCTGGTCGTAGGCGAAAACAACTTTTCCGACCTTGCGCCGCTTCTTTCGAATGCCTCGATGGGGGGGATCGGTGCCGGGACTATGGTTTACGTGGGGGGGAATCCGTTGAGCCCGTTTGCCATGACGACCCAGATACCATTGCTGTTGAACACATACGGAGTTGTCGTCAACCCGAATTGAAGGAGCATCAGCGTGCGACAAGGAGCAGGGACCCGATGAGTAAAACAACCCGGCGATCGTTTCTGAAAACTACAGTTGGTGGTGCCGCCGCCCTTCCCTTGACGTTTAACGAGGCGATCGGTGAGTCGCGGCGGACCCGCCCGAATGTATTGTTCGTGTTTCCTGACCAGTGGCGCTTCTGCTCGTTCAGCCATGCGGAATATGGTGATGCCTTAATTCAGACTCCCCACCTGGACCATTTTGCGGCAGAAGGGGCTCGTTGGCGGAGGGCTTACGCGACGGACCCGTATTGCGTTCCCGAGCGCGCCGCCATCATGACTGGTCGGTACCCGCACCAAACAGGAATGCTCAGCGCCTCGTCGATGATGCCCCCGAGCAACCGATGTCTCGGGGAGGTATTCCGGGAGGCTGGTTATGCAACACACTACATTGGCAAGACACACTACGATGGCCCCGGTGGGAATCGCTGGATACCCAAGGGGTGGAGGCGTCGCGGCTTTACCACCTACGAGGGCTTCAATGCCGCCCATAACTATTTTAATTCCGCAACATTCGACAACGATGGGAACCCCATGGGTATAAAGGGAGTCTATGAGCCTGAGTTCCAGACAGACCTGGCTGTTAACTTTATGACGGAGAATCGGGATCGACCATGGTTCCTTTTTTTGTCCTGGGGGCCACCGCATACGCCCTATCATGATGTTCCCCCGACATTTAAGCGGTTTACAATTAGCGAGGCAGACAGGCGGCCGAACGTTCCTGCCGGTAATCCCGACGCAGATGACCTCGCAAATTACTTCGCGCAGTGTGAAGCCCTGGATTACCAGTTTGGACGACTGATGGATTCGTTGAGGAAGCTTGGGCTTGAGAGAAACACCCTGGTTGTTTTTAGTTCGGATCACGGGGATTTCTTGAGATCGCACAACCGCACGGCAAAATTCAAACCGCAAGAGGAGTCGTTGCATATTCCGCTTTTGATGCGGTGGCCAGGGCAGATTCTGCCAGGCCAAACGCCGGACACGGTCATTGGTGGTGTGGACATGATGCCCACCCTCCTTTCCATGTGCGGCCTCCGGGTTCCCCGCACCTGCTTTGGCCAGGACAAATCATGGACTGTCCTGGGTGGATTGCCGGATTCTGATGACTCCATTTATTGTGAGGGGCACACGGGCCATAGCACGCTTGCGTGGCGCGCTGTTGTTACCGACCGGTACAAGCTGGTCGTTGATAATTCCGATCCGCTGGACATCAATAGTGTTTCGATGCTGTACGATCTTCAACTCGACCCCTATGAGTTGGCGAATCTGGCGACGGACGCCGGGTTTTCCAGTATTCGGCAGCATTTGTTCGAGCGTCTTGTGCAGTGGCGTGACGAGACGGAGGACCCGTTCCCGGATACTCCGCCCAGTGCAAAGTCAATGTACTCCTAACGGCTTGGAGTGGCTCGGACCTGGGGGGATGGGGATGAAGTGCCCGCATTTCTTGCCCACGCCGGAGGCCTCCTGCCCGTGCGGGTGGTGGGTTCAAACGACGAGGGAAAGGCTGGGGGCTGATTGGATTGCCCCGGGGGGATGTGTAAATTTTCTATGCTTGCCGGAGTCGCCGGGC
>CAZTAB010000087.1:0-16178 GCA_964611475.1 uncultured Verrucomicrobiota bacterium
CCAACACGATGGCAACGCCTTTTCCCACGCCGTAGTCGGCCAGCACATGTAGTGCTTCCGCGGACCATTGCAATTCGTCCGGCGAGGGCTTTCGCTTTTTCACCACCCCGGTGTGGCCGTACAACGAGCCGCAATAGGCGATGGCGCCCAGCTCGTTCGCCAGGTCGACCTGCTTCTTGTGCCAGTCGAGTCCCGCCCTCCGATCCTCCTCACTTTCGGAAGAAACATCACAATTCAACGGCCAGATTCCGCCGGGACTGATCGTAAGGTCTAGGCCCGCCGATTCGGCCCGCCGGCGTGTCTCCAGGGGGGAAAAGTGGATGTCGTCGCCGATGCCGATTTCCAAAACATCCAATCCGAGTCCGGCCGCCACGTCCAACAGGTGCAGGGTGTCGGCAGACCAGAACTCCAGGAAGACGTAGGAATGTGTACCGAACTTCATTGAACGGGAACGGGTTTCAACAGATCAATTTCCATCGGGTTCAGGACGGAAACGTATTCATACGGATGGGAACGACATCGGGCAATCCCTAATGCGCTGCCGTCGTGAATCCGTTGGGGTTCCAATTGTTCCATTGTTCATGCGCTCCCAAACCGCCGGAAACTTACCCGCCGTTGGGTGGCGATTTTTGCGGGAATTGGATCGTCAATACCGTAAGCGTCAAGGGCTTGAATTCGTATTCAAAATCGGGGGCGGGGGGATCGAGGGTTCTTTCCATTATGGAAACACGCCTCGGTTCGTTGAACGAATTCGACACGTCCCGCATGTTTGCGTTTTCAGTGTCGCACAAAGTCAGGACGCCGACGCTTCCCTCGGGGGTACCGAGGTCTGACACGACGATTCGTTGCGCTTCGGATTGATTCGTGTCGTTCACGACGAACAGGCTGAGTTGCCGGGCGTCACTGGATTGCGTTGCACTGACATCCAGGGGGCCGGCGCAATCAACTTGAAGGGGATAATCACCCCTGTGATTTCCAAAGAGCGCTTGCGTATAATAAACCGGAGTCTTGAACAGACGTGCATTGTCCGTCTGGATGGCCCCGCCGCAGAAGCTGTCCGCCAGGTTCGAGCGGATGGCGATCCTGATGTCGTCCGCATGCAGGTGCATGAAATTGTGGAACCGCGCGCACTTCAGCGCGTTATCGAGGGTCCAGAGTCTGGCGCGCCCCGTGCCCCAACCGGGGTTGTAGGCGTTCCACTCGGTGTAGGCCAGGCGAATGTCCCGGTTTGGCGCGTGCTCCGCGACCATCGCGGTAAATTTTTGCACCTCCTCCTCCTTGGCCCCAAGATCTTCGACATCGTACGGGTGCGGACAGGTGTAATCCAGGAAATCGCCGGCGGACTCCAGCAGCCCCGTTGTGGGAAACGCGGAAAGGAGCTTGATCGATGGATCCGCCGTCCTCATGGCCCGGCAGAAGTCGACCAGCGTCCGGTCATATTCTTCGCTGATGACTTCATTTCCAACCTGCCAGAACGTTACCCCGTGGGGCTCCGGGTGCCCGTTTTCCGCCCGGCGCTTTCCATAGGGCGTGTCGACGGATCCGTTGCAGTATTCGACCTGGCGCGCCGCGTCTTCCGGGGTCTTGTCCGTGAACCGAACGCAGATCAGCGGCTCGGCGTCAACCGCCCGGCAGAAGGCGATGAATTCGTCCATTCCCACGTTGTTGGGTTCCAGCCCGCCTGCAGCAGGGCTCGAAAAGGGTACCCGCCGGTCGATGTCTCCTATTCCGTTTTCCCACTCGTAATATTTCCGGATCGCAGTGCCGCCGAATCGGAGGATGCCGGGTTTCATCGCTCGCACGGCATCCACCACGTCGAGCCGCCAGCCATTCACGTGGTCGACCGGCATGAGGGAGACCTTGTCCAGCCAGAGTGTGCCGGGGCCCCGGAATTCGAGTTTCAGCGTGGCCCGGTCGGAGGTCCCGGATGCCGTAAGCGTCACACTGTGTTTCGACCACTCCGTCCGGGCATCGCCCAGTTCGCACGACGCAAGAACTTCGCTTCCGTGAGCGATCTGCGCCCGCACCGGGCCCGCCAGATTCAGCTGACGCAGGTAGCAGGAGAGGGTGTACTTTGTTCCCTCCTCGACGGAAATCCCGTCCTGCGAGATTCCAAGGTCGCAGGGATCGGAACCGTGCACGTGGATCTTCTGGGACACCGGACCATTGAACGGGTCTGTTTCATCGAGCACGTATTCTCCACGATGCACGGCGCCCGAGGGATACCATGGATTTTCCCTGAAATCCGTCTGCTTGATATACCAGCCGAGATACGGTTCCAGTCCCACGAAGGCGTTGTCGAAAACCTTTTCCGCGTGCATCGAGCGGACGAGACTCGCAAGGAACTCAACGAACTGTCCGTTCTGATAGGGGCCGATCTTGTCCCGGGTGATTCGGTTGGGAAGTACGCGGATCATGGGCAGGACAAATCTCCGAAATCTGAAATCCCATTGCAATTTAAATGTAGCGTGGTGGTCGGCCGCTGGGCGGCCCTCATCTCTTGACTTTCAGGCTTTGCCGGGCAATGTGGAAACCCATGAGAAACTCCTTTTCTTTTTTGGCGGCTCTCTGCCTCGTGGTGGGCGGGCTCGATTTGACTTCTGCCGCAGACCCGCCGCCGTTGCGGGTCCCGTTCGGTGAATCGTTTCGACCGGGCATGATTTTTCCTCCCGACTACGATCCGCAGCGTCTGGTGGAGGAACTGGAATCCATCAGGGCACAGGGATTCCGCATGGTCTGTTCATCGGCCCGGCACGGCGACATTCCGACGGAAGGCACCGCCCTGCGGTCGCGGTATAAGGCCGTGCTCGACTGGTGCGATGTGAACGACATCGGTTTTATTCTTGAACTGGTCATTCAGTATCGCAGCCCGGCCGAGATCGGCGATATCGAAAAGGGGTATACGGATGCGGCCGGGTACGTACGCCCTTACGTTGAGCACTGGGTGGACCTGCTGGCCGGGCACCCGTGCGTCATGGGCGTTTTTCTGGGCAACGAGGTTGGCGCAGGCTGGCCGGAGAAAGGCACGGAGTCGAAGTACCCGAATTATACCGAGGGCTGGAGGCGTTGGCTGATGGAGCGCCATGGCAACCTCGCGTCTCTCAATGATGCCTGGGGCACGGAATTCTCCGACGTATCCAAGATCGGTTTTCCGGCACACGTGCACGATTTCGAGTGGGTCGGGCCGCCGGACCGGGAGGTCTTTGTGGTCCGGCCGAAGAGCGAACCTGGGGCGTTCGACCTTGAGCGCTATTCCAACCTGCAGTTTGGCAGGTTTTACAGCGAAATCTTCGATCGGCTCTTCCGTCCGACCCTGGGCGAAATCGGGTATGCATGTGAAACGATTTCGGACCCGTACCTGTATCGGTCGTTCCCGGGTGCCAGTGTGCTTTGCTGGGATATCGTAGTGGCCAATTACCCGCCCTGGGTCTTGAAAGTGTTCGCGGACACCGACCCCCGGCCCGTTTACAACAGTGAGTTCCACGTCTACCACGATGCCGTGGAACATTGGGCGATGAGCGGGGGCGAGTGGAAGGGAAGTTCAGCGGAGTTGAGCCGGTACAGGTACATGATGGATGTCCTGAGCGATCAATGGGTGTCATCGATGTTCATGTTCCGCGACTTCAACAAGCCTGATGTCGCGGCGGCCCACCGTGGAACACCGTCTACCCTGGCGGAAATTTCGCGGCTTGAGCCCTGGATCCGGCAGTTGAACGATGCGGCGAGGACCAGTCGGATCGGCGCACTGGTCACGGAGCCGATGTGGCGTTTCAGCCGAAACGTCCAATGGCACTACAGTCCGCCGCTGGAGCGTGCCTACGCGGGGTTGGCCGCGACCGGGCGCCCGTGGCGGTACGTGCTGGATCTGGACCTGGCGCGCGAGGGTGACCGGCTGGATACCCTGGTTGCATGGTATCACCACCAGATTCCCGCCGAGAGTATCGAGGCCATTCTCTCGCTGCCGGACTCGGTGGACGTGATCTGGGTGGGGCCGTGGCCCGCCCAGACCGAATATGGCCGGTCCTTGCCTCATGAGCTGGTTCGAAAACTCTCGGCGCGGTGCCGACAGGTCGTGTTCGAGGATCTGCTGGTGGAACGGTTGGCGGACCCCACGTTGCCCTCGTACTATCGGGAACAGGTAAAAATTCCTCACCGGTGGTGGAATCCCGACCGGGACTGGATTGTGTCGATGGTTCGGAACGTCCGGGTGGAGGCGCGCCGGACCATGGGGGAACACGGGTATCCGGTCGTCGCTCTGATCAATCACACGGGTGACCCGGTGACCCTGCCGACGCTCCCCTGGTATGATGCTTCCGCGATGCGCGCCACGGATTTGTCATCCGGGACCTCGTTTCATGCATCGGGGGGGATCACGCTGGGCGGATTCGATGTACGGATTTTTCGGTATGGGAAGCGGTTGTAATAGAGGGCGGATGTTTCAACGGGCGGGGGTCGCACCCGTTTCCCCAACCACTGCCGTCTTCGGGGCTATGCGGGTGCGTCAAGCGTATCGAACGGAAACGACAAGCGGGTTTCCTGGTTCAACGGTTTCCGCGTGACCGGGAATCATTCGGATTGTGCTCGTTCCGGAATGATGACTCACGGTAACGCGCTGCGGGTCCTCTGTTACTGGAGCCGTGCCGGTGTCGGAAGGAACCGTCCAGACGATTTCCTGAACCCTCATCGATCCATGGCTGGGAATGATTTCGAGCCTGGCGGCATGATCGCGAATGGTCTGGCGAATCTCCCCATAGCACGCAGGAATAGAGAAGAAGGACCGAAAGCTTTCCGGGTTTACCCGCACGTGTAGTTTGAGCCGGCCCTCCACCGCGGACCAGGTCAGTCCGCATAGTGCCGGCAGGAGGGCCCATCCCGACATGGCGCGTGCGTAGTGGTTGCCGCTTTCGATCTCGTCCCACGGGTTGCGTTTTAATCCGTCGTGTCTCGAACGCACGGCCCGGACCAGGCGCAGCCCCTGGTCAACCAGGCCATATTGCATCAGGGTTGCGGCGACATGATATTCGACGCCGGTCCACGCCTCATTGCTGTAGCCCTTGGTTCTCGGTTCCCCCCCGTTCGGCCAGCTACAGAGCAAAAGGGCCGACTCGTCATTCACTGCGAACGCGCGTTCCACGTGCGCGTGGTCACGCGCCTGCTCCCGGAAGTTGTAGCGAACGATTGCTTGTAGAGAGCGGAGTATTTTCTCCCGGTCGATGATGTCGCCCAGCCCACTGATGTTCGCCAGGTACTGCCCCAGCATCTGTTCCGACATGCACCCGCGTCCGATCTGAAACCGGAAACAATCTTCGGCCGGTCGACCGATCCGATTTTCCTCTTCCGGATCGAAGCAGGGCACTTCAGGCAGGTAGCCGGGAACATCGAGCCCGGGGGCCACCAGGATTTTCTGGATAAAAAATTCCCCGTTCCATAGCCTGGAGATCAATCTCTCCTGGCCGCGGGCGGCGACATCGCGAAATTCCAGCGCGATCTCCGCTTCCCCGAGATGATCGGCCATTCGCGCCGCAGCCTCCAGTGCTCCCAGGTAGAGAATCGTGCACAGCGGATTCGGTCCGAGCAGCGGCATGTCGTAGGTCGTGGACTGGCATCCCTCCATGAGGCCGTCCTTGTCCGCGTCCCACCGCATGTCGTTCTCGGGGTTCCAGGCGAACTCAACCGCCTTGCGAACCCCATCCCAGATTTCCCGGAGAAACGTTCCGTCGCCGGAGAGCTGCCATTCGCGGTAGGCCCTGATGACTGCGCCCATGTGTCCGTCGGCGGCAAGGAATGGCGCTCCGGGTTCCCAGCGCATGACCGACGGCATCGAGGCCCGAGAATTCATTGCTCCACGCGGATCCATTGACGCGCCGAATTCCACCCGGCGCATTGCCCGCTCCAGGGAGGGAAACAAGAAAGGCCCGACCGCTTCGGGATTCCACACGTGGGTGCAGGACCCGTATGCGCCGCCGACCGCTTCGTAGCCGTACAGGGTTCCGTCCGCGAGTAGCACGGAGGAGGCCGTGCGAAAGGCCGCGGCCTGCACGGATGCCGCCTCGAGGACTTCCGGCGGGAGCGTGCTCGAAAACAGGGACGCATGGAACGCGCGGGTTCGGCTGGCCAGCCGCTCCAGGTCGTTGTTCAGATGCCGTGCAACATGGAACGCGTCCATGTATGTGCGCGCAGTGTGCGTACGGACGATCGCATCATCGGTCCAGGCCCATGCGTACGGAATATGCCAGGTCAGGAAAAAAGTTAGCGGGCGACTCTCCCCCGGCTGCAACACGGCGGGGACCGTCAGGAGCGAAGGATGATCCCAGTCCGGCCGGTAGTCCCCGAATTTGCAGGGCCAATCTTCCGTCCAATGGTCAGGTTTTGGGTTTGAGGCCAGGAATTCACGATCGTCTTCCAGCCGCCCCGTTTCGACAAATTTTCGCCAGAGGAATTCGATGCCATGCTGGCGTGGCGCGTGCCCAAAGAGCTGGATGTCCTGAATGGGAGCCGTGCTACCCAGGAAAACCGAGCTCGTGTTCGGGTCACAGGAATCGCGCCAGTTCGGGGCGTCGAAGAGGATCCCATGCATGCCCGAGTCGCTCTGGTGCGTTCGTGTACGCTCGGGCAGGCTTTCGGATTGTACCCCGATGGTTTGCCATCCCACGGGATTGCGGATCCCCGCCATCAGGGTCAGGTCAAGTGGATGGTCGGTTCGATTGGTCAGCCGCCAGGTCAGCACGGCTCCGGGAATCGCGCTGTTGTCGACATCCAGTGGGAGAAAGGGATTGAATGCCTCAAGGGTAGCATCCACGGGAAACGAATCGTCCTCCAGAGTGAACCATGCCATCGGGTACTGTCCATGAAACACCGCCTCCGGGAACCGGGGAATCCCGCCGAGAAACGATGCCGAAATTGTGTCGCCGGTGGCGTACGGCGCAAGACGCTCGCGCTCCAACATGCGAACGACGGGCGGCGAATCGTCCCTGGCTACACGCAATGCGAAAAAGCAGGGGAGATTGTGGCCTTTTCCCGGCCTTCGAAAAATTTCCCAGTCAATTAACCGGCCCGTTCCGCTCAGCGCGACCGTGCCCGTGCTGATGCCACCCAGGGGAAACGCGATCCGGGACAAGCGGGGGCCGGTGTGGCGGCCCATCGATCCAATCGGACCGGCGGTGGCTGAATCAGCTTGTTGTGCCATGATGTTTTCTACCGGTTGTGGGGAGACGAAGACCCCTCGTCACCTGTAGATTGGGCTTCCAGCCCGTGTAGTACAAGAAGTGGATGATCATGTTTTGCGACAGGAGGACATGCGCACGCCCCATTTTCAAGGAATGATCCTGTGTTGTTTCTCTTGTATTGGCCTAGAGGGCCAACCGGTCGATGGGGCCTGTCACGGATACGTTTCCCGCATTTCATGTGGCCGCACTGCCTGCTGGAATCGTTTTCGCTCAGCGAGCTCCGGCAGCAGCTTTCGCAGGGATCGTACGCGCTCCGGCAGCAGGGAGAGGCGCCGCCAGTGGTCGGCCAGCACGTCGGTGTTCGGTGCGTTGCGGCAGGCTGCCACCACTTCCTCCGCCGCGCGCTCGACCACCTTCCACCCGCGCGCCGCTTCCTCCACGTCGCCGCGATGCAATGCGTCCAGCACCGGAATCTTTTCGTCACGCATTCGCACCATCCAGTAAAAGACTTCCGCGCCTGCCACGATGGTGTTCGCATCCAGCGCATGAAACTCCCGGATGGCATCCGCCATGTCTTCCGCTGCCTCGAGCGCCCGCCGCGCGTGCGCAACCGCTTTTCCAGAATCACTTCGAAATGCTTCCGGCACACCCTCCTGAATGCATTTTTCGGGCAGCATGCGGCGGGGAAGGGAGAGAACAAAGATCTTGAGAAAGCCGGCTTCGCGTTGGCTTTCTCCCTGGGCAAGGTCCCACGCCTTTTCCATCTCGGTGAGATACCGTCGCCCGGGCTCCACGCTGCCTTTGCCGAAACTTTCGGTGAAGTAGTCAGTGATCAAGGCTTCGGCCGGCTTGCACCCGTTCCACAGCCTCATGGCCATCCAGATGTTCAATGGAAACAGGTATGGATTCTGGGTGGCGGTCCCCCATAGGCCTGACAGGCCGAGATCCTTCATCAGGCCAATCATGTTGGACAGGCGGTCCGGATAGACTGTCGGCAGCAGGGCGGTCGGGTTTTCCTGGACCTCGATCCATCCCTCAACCCGGCGTCCGGATTCCTGCCAGCGCTTGACGCGCTCGACAAACTCAGACTGCGGAACGTCGATGGCGTGGATGCGGGGTGCTTCGAAGATGAGCATGTCCGGCGGCAGTTTCGCCGCGAGGGTTGGAACCTCGGATATGTGGATATGCCAGGAGATCAGGGCCGCCTGTAGCTCGGGGGAAACGCCCTTGATCATCGTATGGTATGTGGAAGCCAGTTTTGGCAGCGCCTGGTCCTGCGGTTGGCATGCCGCGCAGTGACAGCCGCCGGCATCCCGCAAGAACATTGCGACGCCCTCGAGCGAATCAAGATAACGGATCTGTTCCTCGTTGTATTTCAACAGGAACTGGAGCGCTTTCGGCTTCGACGGGCAGAGCCCGAGCCCCTCCAGGAAAACATTCGAATCCGGTGCGGCGGAAAGAAGCTCTGGGTGCTCCTCGCAGAACTGGGGTGGGCCGATGGTGCCGGCGAAAGAGATCCAGGGTCCGAGGCCGATATCGCGCGCATAGGCCATCGCGTCGCGCAATTGTGCGGCGTTTTCCAACCCTTCTTTGGTGCCGAGATAACGGTCTCCAGGACAGTACCGGTTGCCCGGCCGCAGCGGTGCAGCGCCCCGCAGGCCGCTATTCATCAGTGCGCCCGTTTCGAGGACATTGTAGCCTTCGACTTCTTCGGCGTACGTGGGCCACGGTCCGAAGATCACCCGGTTGTATCCCAACGATTTCAGCCAACGCAGCAGTCGCTTCATTTCGCTGAGCGACCACTGCCGGCAGCCAAACGCCCCGAACGGGAAGCTTTGCTGGATGTAGATGCCCTGGGTCTGCGTCGGCATAGGGGTGCAACCGTGCGTGGAGTTCAATAAATCCACTACCGGTCGTACCACCCGTTGGCCATGTCGTCGAGGACCACTGATCTGTCGATGAAGAAAAAGTTGCACGTCCCCAGGTGGCGGGCATGGGCCGTGTTGCGGGTCTTGAAGAGGGATTCTTCCCGACAGTCTCCGAAGCAGTCGGCCTGGCTGGCTGCTTCGCTCGGGGCGCTGTGGTTGGCGAATTTGTTGCCCCTCCCGCTGTTTCAGACCCGTTTCTTGCCCGTGATCCGGCTCCGCAGCCTACAAGTCCCGCAGGATTGCATGCGCCGCGTTGTGCCCCGGCGCGCCGCTGACTTCTCCACCCGGGTGGGTGCCGGCGCCGCAGAGGTACAACCCTTCGACTGCCGTACGATAACCCGCCCGCCCGGCGAGCACCTGGTTTCCCGCATGATGAAGGTGATGGATGTTCCCGTCGGTCAATCCCACCCGCTGTTCCAAATCGAGCGGCGTGTAGATCTGCCAGTCGATCAAGGCATTGCGGAAATTGGGCGCCCAGTGCGTGGCTTCTGCCACAATCTGCTCCCCCGCCTGTTCACGCAACTCGTCCCACGATCCTTCCCTGGGTGACACCGGGTAGTAGCGTACCCACATGGTGCAGAGGTGCTTTCCGGGCGGCGCAACCGTCGAGTCGTACACTGTGGGGATCTGGATGCTGAGCAGTGGTCGCGCCGGCAGTTGCCCGGCCAGCGCCGCGTCGAGGGCCTCGCGATAATAGGAGACCGAAGGACAAAAACGGATACCGGACAGCAGCTTCGGGTCGTGATCGCGGCCCAGGTACCCCGAGAGGTCCGGCAATTCCCGAAGGGTCCCGACAAACTTGATGTTCCCGCATTCCGTGTCGAAATCATCCGGGGTTCCGACGGGTGGATCCAGCAGGTTCAGGAAGGTCCGTTTCGGGTCACAGTTCGACACGATGAAATCCGCCGAGATGATTTCGCCATTCGCCAGTTGCACGCCTTCTGCCCGCCCGTCGTTCTGCAGGATCCGCTTCACCGGGACCTCCGTGTGAATGCGCGCACCAAACGACTCGGCGGCGCGCGCCATGGCGCCGGACAGCGTGCCCATGCCCCCGACAGGCAGTCCCTGGTGTTCCGGGTTCGCGTGCCGGTCGATTTGCAGCGATGCCTCCGCCAGCAGCACGCCGGGTTCGTTCAGGGGCCGCATCACAAACGGGATGTGAATCACCGCCGCCTTTGCCTCGTCGGACACGAAGCACTCGTCGAGGAGTTCAACCAGCGTTTCCTTCTCCAGTCGCCGCAGCAGCGCTTCCCGGTCCGTACCCCGCACCCGGGCGCGCAGCGTGTCAAGTGAGGGCGGATCGGAAAGGAGATCCTCGGCCATGAGGGCAGAGGCTTCGTTCCAGAAATTTTCCCATTTCAGGAAGCCCTCGGCATCTCCCCGCGAGAATTGCGCAAATTCCCCTGCCGTTCGCTCGGGGTCCTGCCACATTCGAATGGCCTTCCCGTCCGCAAACGGGAGAACAAACCCCGGATCGCGTTGAATCACTTCGTAGCCGTGATGATACAGGTCAAGATCCCGGACGACCTTGTCCTGCAACGCGTGGACCAGGTAGGCGCAGGTGGAGACGTGATAGCCGGGAAAGACCTCTTCGGTCACGGAGGCACCCCCGACGAATGGCCGTCGCTCCAGCACCGTGACCCGAAGTCCCGCGCGCGCAAGATACGCGGCGCAGACCAAGCCGTTATGGCCGGCGCCGATGATGGTTGCGGACAGTTGTTTCTTCACGGGTATGTGGGACTATGACCCTTCGACACGCAATTGAACACTTCGAATTACGGAGACAATCCGTCTTCCGCCGGCCGGGAGACAACAAGGATTGTTCCGTTATCAAGGTGCACGAGCTGCAGGTTGTGTTTTTGTTGAATGAAGCGGTCCCTTTCCCTGGGAATGGCCTCGGGGTCAGTGCCCTCAGGCCGTTCTGTTCCAACCGTCCATTTTGCCAGCCAGGCCCCTCACCCAAATCCGGCTCGGGGAACGGTTCCCGCCTCGATTTGTCAGGGGGTAATCGCTCTGCATGCTTTTTCCACCACGTTCAGAACCTCATCTATTTCCTTTTCACTATGTTGCAAACTATACCCGTGATGAATCGGGCCCCCGCCATAGTCGTGGAAGTAGACTCCGTTATCGTGACAGGCCTTGATCATTTTCAGCCACAACGTCTTGTCATGGCAGAATGCTTCTTCGTAGTTCCGAGCCCGCGTCCTTCGACCCAGCAGGAAGTTGAACCGTGCCCCGTGCCGTGGAACCACCATGTTCAGGTCCCCGTCGCGAATAATGCGATTCATGCCCTCGTGGAAGCGCTGTTCTAGTTTCTGCAAGTGGGGATAGAAACCCGGCTTCGCCGATTCCTCCAGGAATGCGAGGCCCGCCATCACCGGCACGAGGTGTGCGTTGAAGGTGCCACTGTGCTGCACCGGCCCGGCGGGCTGAAACCGGTCCATGATGTCGGCCCGTCCGCAAAACGCGGAAAGCGGAAGCCCGCCACCGATCGACTTGCCGATGGTGCACACGTCCGGGATCACCCCAAAATCCTGCTGCGCGCCACCCGGCGACTTTTTGAAAACAGACTGGATCTCATCGAAGAACAGGACCATCCCCGCGTCCTTCGTTAATTCCCGCGCAAGCTCAAGGTAGCCGGGTTCGGGAAGAATGCAGGCGCAGTTGTAATTCACCGGCTCCAGGATCACCATGGCTGCGTCGTCCTGGTGCCGCTCGATTGCCGCGCGCAGGGCGTCGGGATCGTTGTGCGCAACGGGCACGATCAGGTCCGCGAATGCGGACGGAATGCCCGGCGATTCGATCCAGGGACGTTCCGTGTTCTTCGCCAAGGCATCCTCGGGGGGATGGCCCCCTATGTAAATCAGTTCGTGGTACCCGTGAAAATGACCTTCTACCCGAATGATCTTGTCGCGTCCTGTAAACTCGCGGCATGCACGGATCAGGTGGAGCGTTGCCTCCGATCCGGCCGAGCAGAACCGGATGCGTTCCGCGCATGGAATCCGGTCACATAGCCCGCGCGCCAGCTCGACGTGGTGCTCGGTTTCAAACACGTGAGCGAATCCAAGCGCGGCGGCTTGTTGGACCGCCCCCACGATGGCCGGATGTCCGTGGCCCAGCAGCGCCGCCCCGTGGCCACAACACATGTCGATGAATGCCCGCCCGTCCACGTCCCAGATCCGGCTTCCTTCCGCGCGGGAAGCAAAGAGGGGCGAGCCCAGAGCCCGGTTCAGGCGGGTGGAGGAATTTACGCCGCCAGGCAGCACCTGTTTCGCGCGGTTGAACAAATCTTCGGTTTCAGACATGGGCCGGTCATTTTGTGATGTTCAACCCCGCTTCGCAATCCTGAACGTGGCGGCCGGCCCAATCGGACGGATCTGATGATTGAAGTTGAGATTCCGGAGCACCTTCTTCATGATGAACGCCATGCACAACGCACCTTTTCTCGATTTTCCTCTGGCTGACTATGCACAACGCACCGAACGCGTGCAGGAAGGGATGCGCGAGCAGGGATTTGATCTGTTGGTCCTGACTCTGCGCGAGAACGTCGAATACCTCTGCGGATTCACCACCGTTTCCTGGCGGCTGACCGACAAGGCGTTCTGGCTCCTGCTTCCCGCGGAGGGGGCGCCCTCGTTTTTGTGTGACCCGATTCACGAAGGCAATGCCGACCAGACCTGCTGCGTCGAGGACGTACGGTTTTGGGGCCCGGGCGGCACGACCGCCCTGGATCTGCTGGCGGACTGGCTGAAAGAGCATCCGGGCGAGGGCGCGGTGGGACTGGAAATCGGGGTTCGGGAGCGAATCAACATGAGCGTTCCCGATTATCATACCGTGTGTGGGATGGTCGCGCCGCGTCCGGTTCGTGAAGCCGGTCCGGCGGTGGCCCGGGCCCGCCTGTACAAGAGCCTGGAGGAAGTCCGGCGCCTTCGTGAAGCGTGCCGGATTACCGCGGGCGTTATCGCCGAGGTTTTTCCACACATCGAGCCGGGCATGACCGAGCGTGACGTGATTCGTGAACTGGTGAGCGGGTATATGAAGCGGGGCGCGGACTCGCCCTTGAACACGTGCAGCTTCGGCTACATGGGCGTCAATGGCGGACGCCTCTCCCAAATGAATCCGGTGGCGGTGGAACGTCCGCTGGAGCGTGGCGACCTGCTGCGCCTTGACGGCGGGTGCGTGTATAGGAACTACGCCGCGGATATCTCCCGTAATACCGTGATTGGCTCGCCGCCGTCCGAGGAGATCCGTCTTGCCTGCGAGGCCTGCGATGAAGTGATGAACACAACCATCGCCGCCATCCGGCCCGGCGTCACGTCGGCGGAACTGTGCCGCATATCGGTTGAAGCGATGAAAAAAACCGGATTTGACGAAAAACGCCGCTTCACCATGGACCGAATTTCCGCCAAGGCCGGATCCATGATCGGCCATGCGATCGGGTTCGCAAAACACGAGGATCCCTTTATCACACCCACCGATCAAACGGTCTGGGAAACGAACATGACCGGTGCGGTGGAGTTTGGACTGGGCGAGCCGCAATACGGATATGCGGATTTCGAGGACAACTTCGTCGTTACCGGGGACGGTTGCGAAGTGATGTCGCCGGGACCCAGGTTTGTGATGTCGGTGAGCGCGGGAGGAAGACCGCTGCAGTGACGAATGGCGGGATGACCGATGTCCAATGAATGACGAACTCCGCATTTCGGATCTCTTTATGACGGCAGAGAATGGTCACTTGGGATTCGGGCTTTTCCTGTCATTTGTCATTTGTCATTTGTCATTCCCGATTGCTGTGCAATGAGCAGTAGATCCGGATCATCCTGGCTCCCTTTCGAAGGAACGGTCGAGTCCGTCCTCCAGCGATCGGATGACCCCATGGCCGCGCTGGTGCGCGGGGACGTTCCGGCAATTGTCGTGCGGGGGGCCTACGCTCCCGGAAATTGCCGCAGTCTGGTGGCCCGGCTGTACGAACAGGACCTGGTGGATGGCCTGCCGCGGCCCGGGGATTCGATTGAGGGGCGTGGCGAGTTCGAGCGGGTGGATGTCGGCACCAGCCTCGGGAACATTGGCGGGGACCCGGAGCGGTTTTTTGCGGAGGCGGAGGCAACCGCCCGACTCTTTTCAAGACTGTTTGAGGGGATCCCCAGTCCCGTGGAATGCCTGTATGACACGATCACGAAGGTGTCGCCGGGCAAACGCGCGGTCACGGCCTTTGAGCCGGATGGGCGCCGCTACGGCCCCGCGATTTTCCGCTGTCACATGCCGCACTGGGGGTACCCGCCACACGTGGATTCCGTGAGGAAGCGTACCTTCCGAACCGAGTACCAGGTGCATCGTTTCTCGTGCCAGTTGGGGGGTATTATTCTTCTTCAGCCTCCGGACAAGGACACGTCAACGGTCGATTCGCTTCTTTTCCGAAAGGAATGGGACCATGACACGGCGCGAAGCGAGGGGCACGATTTTGGAGACCTCTCGGGATTTAAGCGGGATGCGTTTTACGCGTATGTCGAGAGGGGCGGCATCGAAAAATACGAGCTGCGGCTGAACGAAGGGGATCTGTACCTGTTCAAATCCGAAAACGTGCATGAAGTGCCCGCATTCGGAGGCAACCGGCCGCGCATCGTCCTTGCCACCTTTTTCGGATACTCGCCGGAGGAGGAGGAAATTTTTGTGTGGTCCTGAAGATTCGGGGAAAGGGCGCAGTGGCGGAATGCCCAATGCCCATGAAAGCCCGAATTCCAAATGCCGGATTTATCCGCGTGTGTCGTTCGGGGCCCAGGTCTTGTCATTCAACCGTCATGGAATCGATAGCTGTATATGGCCGCGCCCTTGATTCGGAAATGCAGCCAGATCTCTTTTCCCACCAACTCCGACAGATCCGGTTTCGATTTCCACCGCGCTTCACACCGGAACGGATCCGCGTAGATGTCGATCTGTGAATTCTCGAACCCATAGTCCGGGAGGACCGCCCCGTCAGCGGAGCAGACGGCAAGCTGAACATCGGCGTTAACCAGTGCTTCGATATTCAGCGTGAGGCGAGGTCGTTCGATGACCATTGGCTTGGTCAACAGTTCACCGGGTTCCGCTCGTGCGTGGGCCAGGCCCGCGAAGCGGTCTAGCCCGACGATCGCCACCGCGATGCCCATCTCGTTGTCCTGGTTGGCCGCCGGGCGCTGGCCGCCGCAGGTGTAGAAAATGAACAGTTCGTCGTTCACGCGGATCGGGGGGTTGTGGGTCGGCCAAGCCAGTGAGTAGTCGAATGAGCCTTCCGGGCCGTTGTCCAGAAAGAGTCGACCTGGTTCAACCCGGTGCCAGTCCTGTCCGTCGCGGTGGGTGATCAATTCACATCCGTTTCCCCGCCCCGCAACGGCCCAGGTCTCGAGCAGTCCCAGATCCATGTTCCCGTAGTTGAACGGCGTGATTCCTCCATGCCACTCCTGCCGGCGGCCGAAATCCGTGTCGGGTCCGGGCGCGAAACACATGGGTGTGGTGGCCGGCCACTTCCGTGGGTCCTTCGACCGGCGCAGCCCGGCATTGCGGCCGCCCAGCCCAAACGTGCGCTCGTTGAGCAGCCACTCGTTGTTGCGCTCATCCCGTCCCACCATCATGTAATCGCCATATTTTCCAGGCGAAAAGCGGCGGGGGCGGCGTGCCCAGTGAATGCCGTCCGGACTGGTGTCGATGTACTGGCCAAACACTTTCAGGGCGGCCATCGCTTCCTCGTCGGTCAGGCCGCGGTACCGGTCCTGCTGGTTCCACATCAGGTGGTTCTGCATGTTGCCAAACAACTTGTAGCGCATCTCCGGGTCCGGCTCCTGATCATCGCGCACGACCGTGAACCCGTCCATGTGGTTGGCCAGGCCGAGTTCCTTCCCCTCCTCGTCAAACACGGGAATCCCTGTCCGTTGATCAGCCAGGTTGTAATCTCCGCACTGCACCATTTCGGGGGAGAAGGTGTAGAACATGTTGTTTTCCCGGCTCCCCCGGAACTCGATCGTTCCCAAGTCCGGTTTTTTCCAGTGGATACCATCGTCACTCTCCGCGTACCCATAGCCTCCCCGGGTGGCCTGATCCGGATCGAACG
>CAZTAB010000088.1:0-9569 GCA_964611475.1 uncultured Verrucomicrobiota bacterium
AAATACGTTTTAACCTACACGCACGGTGGCGGCGTGTGGTACGCGATCTCCGACGACCCGCTGTCGTTTGGGGCAGGGGAGAAGCTGATCGACGGCTATTGGGCGATGGAGCAGGTCAAAGTGAAGGGAAACCGTTGGCTCGTGGCCTTTTTCCGGCAGCATGCGCGGGGCCGGCCGGGCACAATGTTCCTTGGCATTCTCTCCTGGAAAGGCTTCAAGCCCTCTTTGCGCATGTGCAAAGCCCGGCGCGATGTTCAGCCTTTGCTGTAACCTGAACTGAAAATGGAAACCTGCTCGACTCATGAACAGGCTGGGCAGTGTGAAACGGGCAAAAGCTGGATGTTTCTGGGCTTGGTCGATCCCATGGTTCTTTTGGCGAGTGCCCGAATCATCGGGAGCATTTCCTACCCGAAAAATCAGGAGGCATGCGGTGAAGGAATCCATGACCGTGGTTGTCGGTGACTTTGGTCGCCGTCGAGACTGATCGAGCAACCGGATTTCGGCTAGTAAGGCAGGGATGTCCGGGCCCAGGCCGGTTTTTCCCTCCAATGGCAAGATCTCGATCGATATCAAAATGCGTACGAAGGCGAAATCATCCTGGAATCCGTGTTATGTGAAGAATTTTGGCCTTTGCTATTGTTTCCTGAATCAAAAGCTAGTATTCATGGGTGGCCTTAGTGGTGAGTTAGGAGCCGCGTAAAAAGCGGAAAAGCGGGAAAGTTAAGGAGAATTAACGTGAAAAAGCTGTTCGTAATTCTTGTCGGCGTTGTCGCCGTCGTACTTGTCGGGGCGTTTCAGGCCAATGCCACCGTCGCACAGGACGGATTGCTGTTCGAAGTGGATGCCAACAACGATTCGGATCCCTCGGACGGTTGGGATTATACGTCTGTCGTAGCTTCTGGCGGCACGTTGCCCCTGCTCGAAAATCCCTGGGGGCATTTGGGCGCACCCGTGGGCGTTCCCTCGCGTGCTGTGCATCCGGGTGGCCAAGCCTACTTTTCGCATGACGGCAACAACAATGCGTATGCCGGCCCGGTCGGGCCCAAGAATATCACTTCGTGGACTTACGAACTGTGGATGGAGCGAGTGGGCGATGGGATTGCTGAAGGTCACCTGGCCAGCTTCCGGATGGACACACACCCGAACAATTTCTCGGGGAACGCCTTCAATATCAGCGGCTATGGTGCCGGCGGGGCAGACAAAGCCATCCTGGACTTTGATACATATGATCGGGGCGGAGCATTCGGTGGGTCGCGGGAGAAGCATGGAGATGCCGCTCCATCTCCGCTGAATGAATGGCAGCAGATCGTAGTCACGTACCAGGACGCTACTGGCGAGGGAACTGACGACGGGGTTTTGAGCGTGTATATCAACGGCAGCTCGACTCCGGTATACGAGCATGTCAACGGAAAGCAGTGCATGAGCTGCCACGGTACGGCCGACTTGGGGCAGGTTCAGATCTGGAATATCAACGGGGCGGAAACGCGGCGGACACCGCCTTCCAACATCGCGATCAACCGGATTTACAACCGTGTTCTCAGTGCACAGGAAATTGCCGGGAACTTCGACGCCGCGAAATCAGGGCTTGGCATCCCCGAGCCCAGCACGGTCGCGCTGCTCGGCCTCGGACTGCCCTTGATGCTGGTCGCGCGCCGCCGCCGCGGATAAGCGACTTATAATTGTTTTCATGAACCGGCTCGGGCCCGAAAAGCCCGCGCCGGTTTTTTTAACTCGGCGCAAACCACCGGAGCCACGTAGCACGGGTCACATGGTCGGGGCGTCGCGGAGCGACTTGCTCCTGATTACACCGGTTGCTGCCAGCAATCCATCGTATACAGCTTCCGAAAGGCTCACTTCATCTCTCCGGTTCCCACGTTATCGACTGCACCCGAAAACCCCGGCCCGCCCGCCGCGACGAATCCATGACTCGCCCCGGACCGGTCCGGACTCACCCAGAAGGCATACAGGCGGGCATTCTGAAGGTGGAAGCGGAAGCGCACCGGCCTTCCGGCCAATGCAGAGAGGTCTTCCGGTCCGCTCCAATTGAGTTGAACGCGCGTCGAATCGGCGCGGATCGTATCGCTGTTGTCGAGTGAGAACGGTGCGATGGCGGATCCGCTCTCGTTCAACACTTCCGCGCGCAATTCGCCTTCGCCACCCTCGACGTTCAGGAACAGATACCGGCCTGAGAACCGAACCGGATGGGTCGTAAGGGTCCCGGGAACCGCGCCGGCGTCCATCGATGCGAATCCGTCGCGCCGCAGGATGGCCAGGCCTGTGGAAAGAACCGGACAGGGCTTGTCCGGATCCTTCGAGCGGGTCCAGCCGCTGCAATGAAAATGAAGCTGGTCGCCTACGACGAGGCAGCCGCCTCCGACGGACTGCACGTTGCCCCAGTTCCAGGCATCCTGCACAACCGCGTTGCAACCCATGAAGGGGCGGCGGTCGGGACGGTGCCAGTGAAAGCCGTCGCGACTGTAGCCGAGCAGGATTTCGTTGCGCTTGGGAAATGCTCCGAAGGGTTCCTTGTGCTCGGACTGCCAGATGCAGAACTGGCCCAGGGTGATGCTTTCGTAGGCCATGCAATCGAGATTGTAGAGCTGCGGATTTTCTGCCGCGAGCTTCGGGTCCGGGTTGTGCGGGTCGAGGGGGTCGGCACCGACCCAGAAATGCGAAGAGTCCGCATCCCATTCCCAGTCGGCCAGGGGCTCCGTGGTTTCACGGTAACATCGGTCCCGGCCAATGCCGTCGTGTCCGTGGCGAATCCCGAAAACCCAGACTGCGCGGAACGGATCGTAGTGCACCGTCGATCGATCACCCATCCGCACCGGTTTCGTCAGGCGATCGCTCCAGTGAATCCCATCCGGCGATGTGCGCACAAACAGGCCGTAGCGATCGGGTGTCCAGTCCGGAACCATTTCGGTGACGAACATCTTGAACCGGTGCCGCGGATTCGTCTCATTGTGGTCGAGCCACACCGTGGTGGAGTCGCGGTTGTGACGCAGGACGATGTTGGTTCCGGGTTCAATGTCCAGGCCCGGCTTGTCCCAGTGGATGGCATCATCAGAAACGGCGCAGGCGGTCGACTTGTTGAAGCCGGCCGAGTACCACATCTTGAATGTTTTCTCATTCGGATCCCACCAGGCCCCGTCACTGAAGGGCTGCGCCATGGGCCGGCTGCGGTGAAACAGCCGCTCCTTGCGATGCGCTTCCGGGGCCTGTTCGCCGCCCACTTTGTCCCAGTCGCCCTCCTGGAAGGTTTCCCAGGGGCGGTCCGGCCGGATCACGGGGCAGGAGTCGTGGTATTGTGCCAAATGATACGCGCGCCATACATCTTGCGTGCCTTGCACCAGAAAATCGTCCACAAAAAGCTGCCGCCCGATGTCGATGGGGATGACTTCCGGCATCGCGGCCGGCGTAAGATAGGGCACGTCCATCGGCGCATAGGCGGGCTCGCGAGCCGGTGGCCATGAATCCGGAAGAACGATGCCGTTATGGAGTGTTTCAGTCACTGCGCCTCCCGCGTTGGGATACGGAGTAAGATGCCCATGGAACACGTGGAATGACAGGGAAAAAGTATGCGAACCCCGCGGGAAATGTTGTTGCGATACCGGTTGTGCCCAAAACAACATCAGGACATTTTGAAAATAGAATCCTTGTCGCTGACCCCGCGATCGCTTTGTTTCGCCACCAGCCCTGCTGGCATGCCGGTCCATGGTGGCCGCTTGCGCCTCCGGTCGAAGAGTATCTGTCCCAGGGGCCAGCTCTCGTTTCGAATTGCCCGATGAATGTGTGCCCGTTCGATCGCCTCGACCCGCGCCCGTGCCTCCGGGGCGCAGAAAAGGGACACGAGAAACAAGAGTCGAAGGTGGCCTGTATGAGCGGGACGCCAACTCTACGGAAGAGAAAGCGGATGGCAAGATTGTAGCGGCCGGCTCCGCACGACCAGCGTTCCAATTCATCGCTTTTCAGGAAGATTGCCTGTGCGGGCAATCCCTGTTTCATTTCGAAACCGGAAGAAACCGCCACACGACCGCGTCGCACTCGTACATGAAGAACTCGAGCTTTTCGGTCGAGTTTTCCTTGGCCGCGGAAAATTGGACCGGGATTAACGCGTGCTCGAACGAATCGATTGTCAGTTCAGCGTTCGCGTTCGGCGTGATGACCGGCAGTCCGCTGGGATACTGCATGACACGCATGAAGCGGAACGGCAACTCGACCGTAACCTTCATGCGGCGCTCATATCCCGCGTTCACGATTCCCACGTACAGGGAATCCTCGTGCCAGCGCTGCCAATGATAGACCTCGTCCTTCGTTCGGCCGGCTTCCTTGACCGTCCGCTCAAACTGAACCGCGGCCTTCTGCTCATCGTTCGGCTGCGGTGCCAGCAGTACCTGCTCGAGCACCTTTACCTCATCACCGATGTCGCAGATCGCCTTCCACACGCTCGGCAACTTGCGGATGTCGTACATGGAAAGTTCGAGCCGCGTCGGAGACCAATAGAAAACGGTGGAGCGAGCGCCGGCGGCAATCCCGGCATGCACCTGGGCGCGAAGTTCTTTTGCGTTCGGCCGATGCGTATCATCCGTGATGACCTGGTTGCGGTCGTAAACCCGCCAGTCGAAAGCCTGGGGGACAGCCCAGACCGACTTGGACGGCCACCTTTTCGCGTAGTTGCTGACTTCACTCATCAACCATTTCCACGGCCCGTCCGGGACGACGTAGGGATTAACCCAGAGGATGTCGGCATTGTCGGCGTTGTCGAGTTCGTAGAACTCAGCCCGCGCACCGCAGATCACGACGGGGTGGTTGGGGTCCACCTCCTTGATCATCGTGTAGATCTTCTTGAGATTGGAGGTTACCTTTTCGCCTTCCTCGCGGTGGCCCGGTTCGTCCGAGAGATACCAGAGCCAGAGGGCCGGCTCGTTTTTCACCCCTTCGACCAGTGTGCGTGCAGTCTCCACGTCGCCCTGCTGCTCAACCACCTCGCGTGGCAATCCCAACGCGACCCCGATGCCATGCTCCCCCGCATCACGGAGGTATCGCCGCGCCTGGTCCACCCATGCCTCCGCGCCGTGGCCGAAACGTTCTTCGAAGTGGTAGGCATGGGTCATGTCGAAGCGGGCCTTCTTCAAACCCGCAAACTGATTCAACTCGTCGGACGGATCCCGGTAAGCTCCGTAGATGTAACGGCGCTTTCCGTTCACCCGTATGAAACCGCCGTCGTCGATGGTTATTTTGGTCGGGCTCCCCTTCTCCGCGGCGTCTCCCACGGCAATACCTGCGGGCAGGAATGCGAATGGGGTCAACAAGAGCAGTCGGAAAATTCTGTCAAGCATGTCGGCTCCTCGGAAATGATGGTTAATATAGCATGCCAATTCATAAAGATGAAATTCAACAATCAATTACGCGGGTTGTTTGCATGGGCCACATGCCCGCGCGCAATTCGACACTTCTCGTCATCCCCCACAAATCAGCCATCATCGTCCACCTTCGTTCTGTTCCTCAGTTGATAGGTTTTCACGCCGTACGGCGGAATCGAATCTTCCAGGATTCCCCCGCCGACCGCCACCTCTGTTTCGTTGAACAGAACGCGTGCGCTCCGGAACTTCTTCAGAGTCCGCCCGCGAAATTGCATCGCCATCGGTTGCGGGTTCAGGACCGAGACATAGTCCTGGTCCTGGGCGCGGAAAGATTTGATGAACAGTGGGCCGACCGGAACCAGGCCGGCCGTGGGCGTCCCCGGTGCCGGTTCCATGGCTTCCACGAGTGCGGCGGGCTTCGATCGTTCGAGCAGGGAAGAGAGCAGGCCGGCCTCCTGCTCAATGCCGCGGATGATCGACCAGGTTTTTTCGTTGTACTTGATTGCCCCGTCACCAAGGTGGAAGATAATTCCCTTGTCACCCTTGAACAACGCATACATTGCGGCGAGGCGGAATTCGGCCGGTCGGCGACCTCCCCACAAGTAAAACCAATACCCCGCGGATTTGCCCGCTTCGGTGATTTTTCGGTGTGCCTCATCGATAACTTGCAGAACGACGTCGACGCTGGTGCCCCCCCACATCGCGTTGACCATGAGAAGATCGGCGACGGGAAAATAATTTTCGAGGCTGCCGATGTTCGACAGGTGGATTGCGACGGGCCGGGTGCTGTCCAGCGATTTGACCAGACGAGTGTACGGCGCCAGTTCATCGGGGTGAACACCCCGGCTGTCCGTCTCGTATTGCAGGAACCACCCGCCGACCGCCGCGCTGTCCAGGTTTGCCTCAACCGCCCGGCTCACGTAGTCCTCGCCCCTGCCCAATGTGTGAAGTGACCACAGTTCGGCTGGATCCGGATTGGTGTCACCTATGACCGTGTTGAAGCCACTGCCACGAATTCCGTGTTTTTCGAGGTTGGGTCCGGGCTTTCCCCAGAAGCCGATAAAAAACCGAGGGAGATGTCCGGTGGCGGGCGCTTCGCGCGCCGACGATGGCATGATCCAGGCCGGTCTGCTCGCTTCCGCGACATTAGGGTCCCGGGTGACATCCCCCGTGATGGAATCCGGAAAATGGGCCAGGTCCATGCGGCTACGCAAGACCGCGTTGGACATGGGCTTTGCAAAGACCTCGAGATCAAGCTCAACCCTTCCGTTTTTGATGTGCCCCAAGGGGATCCCAACCTCTCGTCTCCCCCCCGCGGGTACGGAGAACCGCTTTCGCAGGTTGGATGGGTCGGAGCCTGCCGGCTTCGTGCGAAGACGGACCGTGAAATTCGTGTCTCCGGGTCCCGGGTTGACAAACTCCAACCCGACCCGGCTCGCCTCTGAGCCGGTGCGCGAGAGGTCGATCAGGCGCGCGATGGGTGATTCGCCGCGCGCGAATTGAGCCTGCCCGAATCCCTCGGGCTGATGAAAGTTTCCCCGCATGCGTGTCCAGCAGCTCAATTCCTCTCCGCCGGGCATCCTGCTGTAGCTGCCGCGACACACATTCAGGCCCCAGGAATCGCCGGGATCAGGTGGTCGGACGCCGAGACCTTCAAACGGAATTTCCAATTCAGCGGTCCAATAATGAGGATGCACTCTCGCGGCGGATGAGACTTCGGGATTCCATTCGGTAGACCAGGCTGCTGCGATAGGTGATTCGCAGCGCATGTCGAACGTTGTCCCCAGCGTGTTGACGATGAAATAAAAATACGTTTCACGGTCGTGGTTCACGTCGAGAAACAGATCAACCCGGTCTTCTTCTTTGGGATAGTCGTCACGCTCGGTTGCCCGAGCCTGGAGATTCGAAATCTCATCTCCCTCGCATTGGAACCCAAAGTAAAGATGTCCGGCATCGTAGCATGCGTACACCAAGGTTTTGTGCCGGGCGAGTTCGAGCGATTCGAGGCGCACGAAACCGGTCAGCGCCGCCGCGGAGGCCCAGGCGGGGTCGGACAAATCTCCATCGATTGTCACGGGCTGAGTGAGGAAGGGGACGGTCACCCGGTTCATGGCATCCCCGGCGCGGGAGGCAAAACCGATGCAAGTCATGGCAAGGAGGAGGGGGAAAGAGAATGGCCCGCGAGCAATGCCTCTTGTGGCTTTTTGTGCTGCCATGGATCAACTCGTTTTGTGAGAAGATTCTTGGGCTACCCGGTGCCACACTCCAGGCGGTTGCTCCGCATGGGTTGCACCTTTGCCGCGCGGAGCCTCTTCGTGGCCAATCCCGCGCTCAGGGCGCGTTGTCCGTGATCCGGTAAAACGCCTGCGTCGGAGTCCCGCGCGGATCAAACAGGATTTGCTTGGCGCCCGTGCCTCGCACGATAGCGCCGGTCTGGATGAAATTGACGCCGTCATCCGAGCACTCCAGTTCGTAGAGCAGTCCGGGCACGTCCGCGGTGAACACGAATCCCACCGCGTCGGTCACTCGAGTCGATTCGAGCTCCGGCGGCGAAGCGGTGCTGCCTATGAGCCCGTACTTCCCTCCGTCGGCCTGGAAATTCTGCGTCACTTCGGCCGGCGTGAGCACGGCGTTGTAAATCCGAACGATGGCGATGTCTCCAGGCCAGCTCTTGTCCGACTCCGCCGAGTTGATGACATGGGTTTCCACCCATTCCATGTCCGCTCCATCTCCGCCCCCCATATGCACGTTGTTGCCAAAGCTGGCAACCGGCGCCGGGTTTCCGTTCGTGTACACATTCATGATCCCGTCCGCGAGTCCCGGCGCCGTGACGTCCGAATAGGTGATAACCACCTGCATCCATTTATCGATCGGTATGGGAATCTGGTCGAGATTCCCCGCGCGGACGCCGGTCTCGTCCTTGAAGTCGACATCGGCGAGCTGGTCGTCCACGCCCTGCGGGTTCCCGCTGTTCATGGCGAAGGAGAGGAAGTTGTCGCCGCCGAATCCCTGCAACTTGCGGAAGGAGCCGATCTGCTGTTCGCTGGTCGTGTTGGCGCCGCGTCGACGCAGCCAGAGTTCATACGAGAAGTCCAGGACTTTCACGGGGGTCACCGAACCGGCGAAATGCCGGCTGGCCCCGTCGGAATTGAAGAATCCGCCCCCGTTTAACGTGACTCCGTGTGTCGGCGCGTTGGCGGAAGACACCGGAAGCAGCCCGATTGCGCCACCAACCGCCGGCTGGGTGTAGTCCCACCCGTCGGAGCCGTCGTTATCGTCGTTGGCGTTGGCCTCGAAGACGAGATTGTTGGTTGTCACCTGGGCGGGAGCCGCCGCGGCAAAAAGGGTTAGCAACGCGACCGTCAAGGCAAACTGTGAGATTGTAATTTTCATGGTCCTGTCTACTTACGGAACCGAAACGCGGACACGGTTGAACCCGGGGTTGGAGGAGCCGGTCGAATCGTAGATGCGCATTGTCGACCCGTTGCCACGAACGAAGGTGTCCGTCGTCGCCCAGTTTCCGGATAGACCCGTCGTGCGCTCCAGCTCGTAAACCACGCCATTGGTTGTAGCGAACTGCATCTCCACCACATTGACAATGTTCGACGAAATGAGCGGGTCCGGCGACGGGAACGGATAGAGGTGTTTGTGCGCGTCGAAGTTCCGCGCGATTTCTGCAGTCGTGAGAACGGCATTGTACAGCCGGATGATGGCTATATCTCCATTCAGATTCCGACCCGCCTCGCCGAAATTGTTGACGACAAAAGCGCTGGCCCACCGGATTTCCGATTGATCGGGGGTAACGCCCTGGCCCGTGTAATAGGGAACCAGACTGGACGCCACGTTGACCGGCGTCGGGTTTCCGTCCAGGTAGGTGCTAAGGACGCCATCCGGCGTCAGCGCGTCGGATGCGTCCTCGTAGGTCCATACCACTTGGTGCCAACTCCCGAAACCGAGCTCTGCGCGATCATGTAGCGCATGCCGGCGGGAATTATCGCCGGCAATGTGGTCCCGGAAGTCAAAATCGATATCCCTTGGATCGCCCGCCTTCATGCTGATGCTGCAGAAATTTTCCTCGAATGTTTCGCTCTTGCGGAAGGCGGCGACCGCGTTGCCCTCGTCGATGAACTGCAGGCCGTTGACCCGCAGCCAGATCTCGTAGGTGAAGCTGCGCACGCCGGTGGTGGGGACCGCGCCGGCGAAGCA
>CAZTAB010000089.1:0-6656 GCA_964611475.1 uncultured Verrucomicrobiota bacterium
CCTATTTCCAGGGCATCCAGATGGATATCCACCAGGGATTTCTCTATCCGCTGAACGAATGGATTGGAGACGACACCAACGGAAACGGCCAGATCGACATCGAAGAGGCAAAATGGGAACGCTGGAAGACAATCCCTCCCATCCTTCGGCAGGCCGCTACCCATGAAGGCAAGGTGTACGGGATTCCCCAGGCCTACACCCACTACTTCGGCATCAATTTCCGGGTGGACCTGGTGAGGGCGGCCGGGCTGGATCCGAACCGGCCGCCCGAAACATGGGATGAGTTCACGTACTGGTGCCAGAAGCTGACCGATCCAAAGCGTGAAGTGCCCGGTGCCTTGATGAAACGGGGCCAGCGGGCCATCGTGCTCCGGTCAAGTGCCGGCATGTGGCTGCCATGGATTGAATCCGCCGGCGGCAGGCCGCTGATCCAGGTGCGCACCAGCCCCACCACCGGCATGGAACATGAATTCCCCGCCAACGAATCGGAATTCCTGACCCCCGACGGAGAGGATCTCACCGGGGTAGAGTCCGACTGGCGTGCCAACTTCGCCTCCCGCGAAGGGATCCTGGCGGCGGAACTTTTTCATCGCCTGCGCTGGATGAAATGGATGGTCGATCCCAAGACCGGAGAACCGGTCAACCTGACCGCAGAGGACATTGAAAACAAGCAGGTCGCGGTGGACAGCCGGATGATTCATTTTGAAAAGGACGACGTGATCACCGGCGTCGCGCGGGGTGAAACCGGGCAGCGGGGCACGGAAAAATTCCAGCTGTTCGGCCGTGGGGAAGTCGCCATGGTCACCTTCGCGGTAGGGGACAATGAGAGTATCGGGCAACAAGCGGGCATTGATCCCGACCTGGTGAGCTGGTTTCCCTTCCCGGCGGCACCGGGAGGCCAACGGATGGTGGCGGTCTACAACAATTTCGCCACGTTATGTGAGGCAGTCGGAGACAGGCCGAAGCACGAACGGGACAAGGTGTGGAAAGTCCTGACCGCGGTCACCGACGAACAGGTGTTCGATGCCCGAATCAGGCGTCGGGTTCTCTCTGGGATGGCCCGTTTCGTCCCCCCCATGGAGTTGAAGCGGTTGGGCTTCGACGATTACCTGCAGGATGTGCCCCAGGTCATCAGGCGCAATTTCGAAGAACTCTCGAATGGAACACTCGCCCGAACCACAGATCCTTTTGTCGGTATCTGGACGCCTTCCATGCTGAGCATTCACAACAACCTGCTCAGTCTCATCATCGCCGATACGGGGGAGTCCTTCGATTACGTGTCTGCCCTCAAGACCATTGAGCGCAAAGCCAATGAAGCGCAGATCTTCCAACCCGGATCGGAGGCGCTGGAGCAATACCGGCCTGCCGCTCGCGTCGTGTTTCTCATACTGGCCGGGTTGGTGGTCTTCTGCGTCGTGTGGATCGTCCGCTCCATGGCCAAGCGGCAGGAGGGCTCGGTGCAGGAAGTCTACCGGGGATGGCTACCCTGGATCCTGATTCTTCCAGCCCTGCTGTTGATCGGTTTGTGGGGATACTATCCGCTGGTGCGCGGCCTGGTCATGGCATTCCAGGACTACCGGATCACCGGAAACAGCCCGTTCGTGGGGCTGGACAACTTCATCATCCTGGCGCTGGACGGAAGCTTCTGGGCCAGCATGGCGAGAACGGTTTACTTCGTGGTGTTGAACCTGGTGCTGGCCTTTGTCACGCCCATCCTTCTGGCCGTTTTTCTTGCGGAGGTCCCGCGAGGCAAGATCTTCTACCGCACGCTGTTTTTCCTGCCCCAGGTGACCAGCGGAATGGTCATCGCCCTGTTGTGGAAGATGATGTACGAGCCCACGCCGGAGGGCTTGTTCAACCAGATGATCGGCCTGTTGAACCTCGTCCCCTTCGTGGAAATCGAGCCGCAGGGCTGGTTGCAGGATCCACAGCTTGCCATGATCTGCTGCGTGATCCCCACCGTGTGGGCCAGCATGGGGATGGCCAGCCTGATCTATCTCGCCGCCCTCAAGAGCGTTCCCGAAGCCATCTACGAAGCATCCGACGTGGACGGGGCGGGGATCTCTGCCAAACTCCGCCTCATCACGCTGCCCACCCTCCTGCCGCTCATCATCATCAACTTCGTGGGAACCTTCGTCGCTACATTCCAGAACATGGGAAACATCTTCCTGCTCACGTTCGGTGGCCCCGGCGAAGCGACGATGGTCGTCGGCATGCGCATTTGGATCGAAGCTTACAATAACCTGCGCTTCAGCATCGCCACGAGCATGGCGTGGATCCTGGGCACGGTGTTGATTGCCTTTACGTACTTTCAGATCCGATTTTTGCGTAGAGTGGAATTCAAACGCGCCGAATGGGACTGACGGATGGGTGCCTTCGGAACACACGGAGTGACAAGGAAGCATTTAGCTGCGGATTTCGCGGACGGACGGGGATGGAGTGGGATTCCTCCGCTTCGTTGCCTTCTGTTCAAACTTTTACGGTGACAGATGCCAATTCTTGCAAACATAGGCCGGCGAACGTTCAAAGGGCGACTTGCGATTCTTTTCATCTACGTCGTTCTCTCGGTTCTTGGCGCGACCATGGTGGTGCCGTTCATGGTGACCGTCTCCAGTTCCTTTGCCAATGCGTTCGACTACGATCGGTTCAGCCCCCTGCCCCGCCAGCTCTGGTCCCGGTCGGACCGGTTTGTCAAGGGGCTGGTCTACTATTTCAATGTTTACGCGGACTGGCATCTTCAGGCCCAGGCGCGGTTCCGCGACATGCCCGCGCACTGGTCCACCTGGTCCACGGCGGGGCGGGACAAGGCGGGCGTGGAGGCGCTGGCAAGGCCGTACCTGGATCCGTCGCCGGATCAGTTCGAACGGTGGAAACGCATCGCGGCGGACTATGCAGAATTTGCCGCCCGCCATCCGGTAAAGGACACCATCTGCGCATTGACCGATGCAGAGGCTACGCCTCTGCTGAAGCAATGGTACATGGCTCTCGTGGTCGCCACCGAAGGGGAACAGCGGCACTCGTGGTGGGATCGGGATCTGGAACGGAAGGCGCTTGATTTGCTCGAAACCACCTGGGGCATGCCGATCGAAAATGTGTATGCCATCGGGTTCGAGGAAACGGAACTCTGGTTGCCCTATTGGCAACAATCCTTTTACGGACTCGACAATCCGAAATACGCGGCATTCGAGGATTTGAAGGAAGCGTTTCAGCATGGCTATGCCCAGCCGGGCGTGCACCGGTCATGGTTCAGGTACCTGCGAGAACATCTCGATGCTTTCGAAAATTTGCGCGAGTTTTTTCCCGTGACCAGCAAGTCCCCGGAGGGCATCCGCGACCTGTGGCTATCCTTCAGGAAGGAGCATGCGCCGGCGGCGCGCACGGTGCCATTTGCCATGCGGGTTGTGTGGCGGAAGTATCTCGCAAGCGAAGAGGTCTCCGGCATGCTGAACCTTCCCGCAGGAGACGTCTTTACGGTGGAGACCTATAACCGTCTGGCCGGGACTGACTACGCCACGATATTTGATACGCCCTTTCCGATTCCCGCCGATGCGCCGGAGATGTTGCACACCCTCTGGACTCGCTTTGTTGAATCCCGGTATCCGGTGCGTTTGACCTCGTTGAAAGTGACGCCCGAATTGGAGCAGTCCTACCAGGACTTCCTGGAGCACCGTTTCAAAGTTCTCGATCGTGCCAACCGCCTGCTGGGTACCGAAGCGGACGCGTGGGGTCAGTTCAATCTCAGTTCCACCATCCCCGCGGGCAAAGGTCGGATCCCCCTGCGGAATATCTGGTTCGACTTTGTGATCAACTCGCCGCTCGAAAGCCGGGCACTCACTTCCTCCGAGCACGTCTACCACGCTTTTCTGCTGGACCGGTATGGAAGCCTCGATGCGATTAACGAAGTGTATGGCTGGACGTTGCAGCGAATCGAAGAGGCGATTCCTCCCTTCGACATCGCATACGCGGTGACATTCCTGCAGAACGAGCGCGCTTTCGCGTGGGCGGCCGTGTCGAAAAACTACGCTGCGGTTTCCACATTCCTGCTCCACCGGGGGCGGGCCATCGTTGTGACCCTGTTTCTCGGGGGGTTGGCAATCCTCGCTACGCTTACGGTAAACCCGCTTGCCGCCTACGGGCTCTCGCGCTTTGCGGTGCGGGGCAAGGACAAGATCCTCCTCTATCTGCTCTTCACGATGGCCTTTCCCGCCATGGTGAGCGCCATACCGGCCTACCTCCTGATGCGCGATTTGCACCTGCTCAACACCTTTCTGGCTCTGGTCCTTCCCTTCGCGGCCAACGGCATGTCGATCTTCATCCTGAAGGGCTTCTTTGACAGCCTGCCGCAAGAACTCTACGACGCGGCGAACATTGACGGGGCCAGCGAACTGCAAATCTTCGGCCGGATCACCATGCCGATGATGAAACCGATCCTGGCCATCCAGTCCCTCGGCGCCTTCATTTGGGCCTATACCAGCTGGGAGTGGGCGCTGATCATCTGCCAGAAGGAAAGCATGTGGACCCTGGCGGTCTGGCTCTTCCAGGCCGACAGCCGGTGGTGGGCCGACACGCCCTGGATCGCCACGGCAGGCTATGTAGTGATATCCATTCCCACGCTGGTGGTCTTCCTGTTCTGCCAGAAAATCATTCTGAGAGGGATCATCATTCCCTCGATGAAATGAACAGGAATCCGGGAGTGAACAGACTGGGCATGTAGCGGAACTCGCCAGAGTTCCAACCGGCGACTCCAGCGTTGGAATGGGCAGAGAGGAACAACCCTCCAAGCGGTGTATCCAGTTCACCCCTTCAGTGATCGGCGGCAGAGCTGCCGGGTCCAGTCGACTGCGTGATAACCGCAATTGGCGTAGAACAACAGGGCACGATGGTTTGTGATGGAGGTGGAGATCGCGGCATGACGATACCCCGCCTCCCGGGCAGCGGCCAGCGTGTTGTCCAACAGGCAACGGCCCAGGCCTTTTCTCCGATAGGGTTCTGCTACGCCCAGCGAATGCGTAAAAATCCAGTCTTGCACTACGTCCCGGTTTGAGATCGCGGCGGCACTCAGGACGAAACATTCCCCGATTTCCTCTCCGCCAAGATATGCTTTTGACCTGAAATCCGGCAGGTGCCCATGACCGGGCTCTTGTTTAGTCTCCAGGTCGATTTCAAGACCCGTATTTTCTGAATGCGGATCGGGGTCCATATCGGGCCAGTCCAGAAAAATTTCCCCGCCACACACCTCGTACCCGTTGAAAAGCAGCAGAGCCTGGATGTGTTCGAGGCGATTTGAAATCGCCGCGTGCGAGAAGTGATAGAAAGGATACCGATATTCTTCACGGTACACCAGGACGGATTGAAGTTCGCGCTCCCGCAGCCAATCCTCCGCCCGCTCAAGCAACGCCTGGCCAACGTCCCGCCGTCCGCGCGGGTAGGCCAGAAAGCGGATGACGCCCTGTGGCCGCCGATCGCCTTCTTCGTTTTTGCTGCCCTCCCCCACGTGAATGAACCCCGTCACTTCCCGGTCCACGGCGACGAATACCTGCTCCCGGGTCAGAATTTTACCGCAAGACTCGTAGCCACATTTGCCCGCAAACGCACCGGCAAGCTCTTTCGCTTCTATTGGATAGCAGTGAGGGACAGACTTGATAAGTTCATTGTATAGAACCGTGAGTCCGCCGAGATCGTCCGGCTGGTATTCTGCAACTTTCAAGATTCAACCTGTGGCCCAAAAAAGCCAACCCAATGTACACCTGTTTACTGATCGATGCATCTATATTGAAATTCCTATGCATACATCCCCGACGCCGGGCCACGTAACGCGCACGATTGGATCTACAACGCCTGCCGTCAAATCGTCCCGGACGGTGGCTCGACGAATCAAACACTCTCCAACCGGACCGGCGCAGTAAACGCGGGACACGTCCTGTGGTCCCACGAGGGTCCGGCGTCGTTGTTCTGCAACGGGTGGATCCCGCGATTGGCAGACTACTCTTCGGGCAACGGGGCGAGGTCGACGTATCCTTACCCGTGCCGGTACAGATGGTTCAACCGTGCACGCCGCTGGAGCACGCGAAAGGCTCTCCCCTGGAAACAAACGATACGAGCTTTTCATTCGCCCTTCAGCCGTTCGGGATTCATACATTTCGAGCCCAAACACGCAAATGAGCTCGATCCCCTTGGGGTAGTAATACGAAATCACTCGCGCCACCCCGGAAGCACGCCCCCACCAAGCAAGCTCGGTGGGGTCTGTTTGAAAAGACGCTAAACGCGCTCAGGCCCGGTGAGAACGCGATTCAGCACCCATTGAGCGCCCCGCTGTAAAAGCGTTCGATTGGTCGAATGCTCAAACGCCTCGGGCCCGTGTCCAAGCGCATTGTAGCAGATCCGGGCCGGGCCATATGTATGAAGCCATAAAACGGGATGACGTTTCCCCTCCCATTCCCCTTCAATCAGCGGGCAGACTGAATCCACAGCCACGGGACTGGTGTACAACTCGTCATCGATTTCGAAATCCCGAATCCCCTCCGTAATTGGGTGTTTACCGGTATGGACGCTGAAGGCGTGTCGCCGAAAAGGTGCATGCCCGGATTGCTCCCAGTCCCACCATCCTCCGAGAATCTTCCGGTACTCCGGCCAGTCGTCAAAACAGAGGGTGGCGG
>CAZTAB010000090.1:0-6538 GCA_964611475.1 uncultured Verrucomicrobiota bacterium
TCGGAGCGTCACTGGAAGAACTCCCGGCATTTGCCCTGGAGACGGATCCGGGGGATGTCATCTTCTTTGATCAAAATACCTGGCACGCCTCGGTCGGAGGAGAAATCGGCCGACGGAAATGACCTTGAATTTTGCGCAATCCCCCACGGAAAAAGCTCACCGGGAGTACCTGCGGCACATAGATGAAATGGCGTTGCAACACATGAGGGGATCGTCGCATACACAGCGAGATACGACCTTCAGAGGCGAGCTGATCAACAGCCCCCGTCCGCGGATTCAGCAGATGATCGCGGAAAGGGGATGGAAGTAAAGTGCCGCCGGGGGGCTACCAGTCGTAGACCTCTTCGAGGGAGTCATAGGTGCCGGGGAGGCCGGGATAGGGCAGGTTGCGCTTCTTCATCACATTGTCCATCTTGCAAATATCCGGCCGGGAAATCTCCTTGAGATCGGTACCGTGTAGCATGGCGTCGTGGATATGGACCGAGGTCATCTCCAGAAGCTCGGTGTTCATCATCACCCACTCAAGGTCGAGCCGACTCATGATGACCAGCCCGTGGTTTTCCATGAGGAAGGCGTTGTACCTGGAGAGGAAGGGCACGAAATTGTCGGCGAGCTTCTGGGTTAGCGGCTCGCCGTAGGGCACCACCGGGACCGGGCCCACTTCGGTGATGGTCTCGGGAAACATGGGCCGCATCAGCCAGTTCCTGCCCTTGGTGATGGTGAAGGCATTGGTGTGGGGAGGGTGACAGTGGATGACCGACTGAATGTCCGGCCGGTCGCGGAAGAAATTGAGATACATGGGGGTCTCGCCGGTGGGGCGCCGGTGGCCCTCCACCGTGTCGCCCGCCTTGTTGATAAACACCATGTCCTCGTGCTGGATGGCGCCCTTGTTCATCTGGGTGGGAGTGATGAGCAGGAGGTCGTCCTCCAGTTTCCAGGCCAGATTCCCCCCATAGCCGGTGACGTACATCCGTTCCGACAATCGGTGGCAGATCCCCACCGCAGTGCAGACTTGTTCCCGATAGGTCTGATAGAAGCTCATGGGCAGACGGACAAGGTAGGAACCGGGCAACGCGTTGTCCACCGGTTTGTCAAAAAATAACACCAGGAGGCCGCTGCCGGCCTGAAACCATCCCCGCAAGTCGCTTCGTTTGGCAAACTCAAGGAGATCCCTAGAGCGTCTTTCGACGCTTCTGCCGGCGGGTTGGTGGCCCATTTCAACGAGCGGCTCTATTTTGGGGTATCAAGAGCCGGCCTTCCGCAGGCATCGGGCCTAGCTCTTGCTACCTGCAAGCTTCGCAGCCCACGTTGTGTTTCGACACAGCATCAATGGATCACTTCTGGCGGCTCCGTCTCCGTTATCTATGCCGGGAACTCGGGATCGAGATAGCCAGGCCCGGGCGGTCATTGACGCCCCCGTATCGGGCGGATAGAATCTTGCACAAGGGTCTTAGCCCATACTTGACGATGAGCAATCCATCCCCGAATTCGTCAACCTCTGAAACGAAGTCCTGGCGGGGAACGCGCGGGACGATTCGTTCCTGGCGGATAACGAGGAGTGGATTCCAGCCGCGCGGGAAAAATTGAGGACATCAACCGGGAGTTGCGTTGTTGCCTGCAGAAAAGGCATCAGGGAAAAACAAAACTGGACGACCAGGAGGGAAATTCCATGAGCAAAGCGCCCACCATCGCACTGTGGATTTCGTCGTGCCTCGTTGTTGCCCTGACAGGATGCTCGAAGGAGCAGGACTCACGGGAGACACAGCGAAACATCGGCGACGCATATCTCCGCGGCACTCTTGGCGTTGCGCAAAACCTGCAGGGAAACCTGGGCGTGATGGCAATTGAGAAGGCAATCGGCACGTTCAAGATGCAACACGGAAGAAACCCGTCCTCCCTGCAGGAGTTGCAACAAATGGGTTATCTTCCCAAGATGCCCGACCCGCCGATCGGCAGGGAATTTTCCTACGATCCGGAAGCCGGCACGGTGTCGGTCGTGCAGCAGCAGCGTGCTCTACCGGTACAATAACCAAAACGCGGAAAAGAACAGGAAGTTGTTCACGAAGTGGGCAAAAATACATGGAATCAGGCTTCGGGATTTCTCGTACCCGTATGCAAGGACCACTCCGAACCAGAAGACTTCCAGAAAGCCGACAACGGAGTAGACGTGTAGAACCGAAAAAAGGAGCGAGCTGGCGACTGCCGAAACAGACGCCTTGTACCGGGAACGAAGTGTAACGTAGACAACCCCCCGAAACGCGACTTCCTCCATGACCGGGGCGCCGACCACCCCGTCGACGGTTAAAAAGGTGGCCTCCCAGAACGTACCGAAAAAAAGCGGTTCGAAGACAAAGTCTTCCCAGGAGGATTCGACCGATAGCGCCGCGGCACCCCCCTGGATCACCAGCGATCCCAACAGGTTGATCGCGCTCAATCCCAGAGCAAACGGGATCAACCGCCCGGGGGACATCTCACGAAATGAAATGCCGAACGTGTCTGCCAGTGTCCGCCCATCCGGACGACACAGGCATGTATTCGCAATGAAGAGCATGGGAATGGCGGTGAGAATGGAGGAGAAGTTCAGGCAGACCTGCGGCGCCGCTACGAACAGGACACACTGCACCAGGATGCCTGCGCCAGCGCAGCGCAGAATCACCTCGACTCCATACTGGAATGACCAGGGCGGAACAGTTACGCCACGGGCGGCATCCGCGCCCTTGAGGAACAAGCCGGGACGCAGCGCCAGAACTCCGATCCCGGCCAGTATCACCAGCAGGTAGCCGGAATTCACGACGCGGGTGCGGCGCAACATCGGCAGGCACGCCTGCTCGAGCCTGGCACGGTGGAAATCCAGCGCATCGGCATCGGCCAACCGGAGGCCAAGCGTCTCCTCGGTCCACGACGTATCCAACGAATGATGGTGAAGATCGCGAAGCGCATTCCTCCACCCCGCCGTTTCCAGGTCCAGTGCACCCGGAGACGAGAACGCCACACGTAGGGCGGCGACGTACGCCGCCTCTTCATGGCCCGTTTTCGCTTCCCATTCGTCAATTTCCTTCCACGCGCCCGCTTCGGCCTGGAAAAAAGCGACCCGCGGTGCAACCCAGCAATTCCGCGTTGACACCTGTTGGCGCGAATCCGAATCCTCCAGATCCTCCTGGTAATCGCTCCGGGTCTGCTTGTGCACCCTCAGGTAGGCACCGAGAATCTGCCCGCGCAATTCCGCTCCAGCCGGACCTAGAAAACGATACAGCCGCCTCTCCACCGGAGACGCGTACCGGACACTCTCGTCCAGCAAAAGGTTCACTTCTCCAATGGTCGCAACAGCCCGCTCCGGCTCGATCATGGTCAGGGTACGGCCACCGTGGAGGAGGGCGAACGTTAACCCGACGATTTCGAGGGCAACGAGAATCAAGCAGCCGGCGGTAACCAGCGGGTTCAGTGGAGGACGACAGGAAATCTGCACCCACTCGGGTACGGGCGGGCCTTCCGGATCGGGATGCGTTTCATCCTGTGTGAATTCCGATTCCCCCGGTATTTCAGAATTCCCGCCGACCCTCATTCCTCCATCTTTGCAGACTGGAACGAATGTTGAACAGCAGGAAGCGAACAGAGCCAAGCCTTCGTTCTCTGCCTTTCCTCCTGTTCAATTGCTGCATGGAAGGATAGGCTCAAGGTGACAATGAGCACACGCTTCGGCACGGGAATGGACGTGCTCCTGGAGGAGCGGCGGGACCTGATTCGACACCGGCGGATCGGGCTGGTAACGCATCCGGCGGCATTGACCGTTCGCGGCCAATGGAGCGCAGATCTTCTCTGGGATGAACCCGACCTGACGCTGGCCTGTCTTCTGGGCCCGGAGCACGGCCTATTCGGGCAGACCGGGGCCGGGGAGCCGGTTGCGAGCGCAGAGCATCCGGCATGGCGCATTCCCATGCATTCGCTCTATGGAACGCAACGAAAACCAACCCCAGAGATGCTCGACGGGCTGGACGTGATTCTCGTCGACCTCCAGGACCTTGGAGTCCGGTGCTACACGTTTGTCTCGACTCTTTTCCTGGTCCTGGAGGCCGCCGCCGAGCTGTCCATTCCAGTCGTGGTCACAGACCGGCCGATTCCTTTCCCCGACGTTGTGGACGGGCCGATGCGGGACGCGCAATTCCAAAGCTTCGTCGCACAAAATGAGCTGCCCCTGGTGTACGGGATGAGCCAGGGAGAATGTGCGCTCTGCCTGTCGATCGCCCAGGGCTGGCATGTAGATCTCCAGGTGATTCCGATGCGGCAGTACCGACGGGGCGGAGCCCGCCCCGAAGGCGCGCCGCCATGGGTGCCCCCTTCCACCGGCATTCGCTCGTGGGAAAGCGCGTGGTGTTACCCGGCCACCGTTTGGACCGAGGCCCTCCTTGCTCTGGACTGCGATCGCACCGGCCCGCTCCCGTTTCAAGTCCTGGGGGTCTCCTGGATGAAAGGAAATGTCGTTGCGCGCGCGCTGGCAGATCGGCGGCTTCCCGGCGTTCGGATTTTCCCGCACACCTACTACATACGCAGCACCAGGAACGCGACGCTCGTGGAAGGCATACGATTCGTGGTCACGGACCCGGCTGCGTTCCGGCCCGTTCAGACGGGATTAACGGCCCTGGAAATTCTACAGAACGAATACGGTCATGAGCCGGTCTGGCGCAACGCGCGAACTGATTTCTTCGATCAGCTTTTCGGGACCGACAAGGTCCGGAAACATCTTCAGGCCGGCGGACCCGTCACGGAACTGTTTGCGCGTTGGCATCAGGAGAGCAGCGGTTTCATTGATCTGCGTTCCCGATGCATGCTCTATGGGTAATTCACCATGCCACAAACTTCAACCCGCCAGCCAAAAAACAGGGTCCCCCTCCCCACCCGCGCGGTCATTCTCGCCGCCGGGCACGGGACGCGCCTGGACCCGCTGACCCGGGAACTTCCGAAAGCACTGGTGCCGTTTCGCGGTGAGGCGCTACTCGAACGAGCCCTTCGCCAGGTGGCGTCGTGGGGCGTGCGCGACGTACTTGTCAACTGCCACGCTCATGCAGGGCAGGTCGTTCGCGCGCTCACCTCACGACCGGGGGCAACCCCGCGCATACACATATCCTACGAGCCGGAGATTCTCGGCACCGGCGGAGCCCTTTCCTGTGCATCCTGGTTTGTCGGAGGCGACACGCGACCGTTTTGGATGCTAAATGCGGATGTGGTGGCCGAACTCGATCCGGCAAATCTCGCGCGGAAAGGGTTGCGAGGTCGAACCATCGCAACCCTGTGGATGGAGCCGTTGCGAGGACCGCGAACGGTGGAAATGCGGTCCGGGACGATATCAAATTTTCGCAGCGACCATCCCGGCGCAGGCGGAACCTACACGTTTTGCGGGCTGCAACTGCTTTCGCCGAAAATACTTTCCTACATCCCGAACGGCTTCTCGACAATCATCGAGGCCTACGAGGCGGCGATGGCCGACGGGTGGCGGGTTGCCGGCCATGAAATTCCAGGCTCCTACTGGGCCGACGTCGGCAACGCGGAGCAATATCTCGACGCAAACCGCGAGGTCGCTGCACGTCAAAAGGGCTCCCGCGCCGACGGCACCCAAATTGATCCCGGCGCAGACGTTCATGGAAAGGCCAAATTGCACAATGCTGTTGTTCTGCAAAACGCATCCGTCGGTGCCCGGGCAAGATGTTGCAACGTGATCGTCGGGCCGGGCACGCGCGTCAACACGGAATGCTCGGGGCTCGTAACACGGGCCGCCGCGACCTGCACGACAGCCGAACGAAAGGCCCTTGAACGGCTGGGATTGCGGCCGGACCGGGCATGCATCGAGAAAAATCACCGGAGCGGGTCTGACCGTGCCTTTTACCGGGTTACCGATGGAGCGACATCAGTGATCCTCGTTCGCTATGGCCTGGAACGGGAGGAGAACGATCTGTACGCGGATCATGCGGTGCTGCTTCGTCGGGCCGGCGTCCGAGTCCCACGGCTGCATGCAGCGGATCGCCGGAACAGGTTTCTCGTCATGGAAGATGCCGGAAGGCACTCGGTGGAAGACCTCTTTCCCGGCTGGCCCGAGCCGGACGCCGCGCGCGTGTACCATGAAGTCATCGAGCAGGTTTTTCAGTTTCATCGCGGTGCCGCCAGGCTGGCCCGGGCAGGACGGGTGCGACTGATGCCAAGGTTCGACGATTCCCTGTGCCGATGGGAACACGGCTGGTTCGAAACGCACTTTCTCCGCCCCCGTGGGGTACCGCGGCGCACATGCAAAGCAGTCCTTCATGAACTACGCACACTGTCCCGGGGGCTCTGTGGGGGCCGGGCCTCGCTGCTCCATCGGGACCTGCAAAGCAGCAACATCCTGGTGCAGAGGGGACGCCCGGTCTTCATCGATTTCCAGGGGATGCGCCTGGGTCCCGCGGCCTACGACATCGCATCCCTAATATGCGACCCCTATGTGATGCTCTCCCTGGATACACAGGAGGAATTGACCGAACACTATCGATCCTTCGACCGTGCCGCGGCCCGA
>CAZTAB010000091.1:0-4026 GCA_964611475.1 uncultured Verrucomicrobiota bacterium
CCATCTCATCGACGGTGGTAAAGGCTCCCGCCACATTGCCACAGCCAGAGCCCAGAACAAATCCCCCGGCGGGCAGCAGATTGCCCCAGCGGGATCGAACAAATTCCGCGCCCTCCTCCATTATTTTTTTGTCCATACCCAGAGTATCCCCGTTACTCCAAACCGGTGTCCATACATAAACTTGGCGCAAGGATCCGGCGCTTCTCCACGAAAAGGGCGAAACACAATAACCGCTGTCTGCTTCTAGGTTGACGGGGTCAGGTTCTTGATGAGCGTCTCCATCGGGGCGGTCGCCTCTTCCGACAATTCGAAGGCCCGCCCCAGATACTCTTTTGCCCTTTCAAGCCTCCCCTGATCATTCGCGTGGACCCTCACAAGCGGCTCTCCCGCATCGATTGAATCCCCGATTTTCACGAGATCCGCAAGGCCGACAGCGGAATCGACAGCGTCGGTCGTCTTCTCCCGCCCGGCACCGAGGACAATGCATGCCCGGCCTATCCATTCCGCATTCACGTCGGCGACGAAGCCGGATCCCGGCGACGGGTACGGCTCCCTGATCTTCGCCTGCGGGAGGCGACCGGTCACTTCTATCGCCGCCTCATCGCCTCCATGCGCGCGAACCATCTCCAGGAAACGCTCATATGCCGATCCGTCCATGACCGCCATGCGAAGATCGTTCATCACTTCCGCCTGGTCTGCCGCTTTTCCTGACAGAACAAGCATGCGGGCGCAGAGCGCATACGTAACGTTCATCAAATCATCCGGGCCCAGGCCCCGCAACGATTCCACTGCCTCCGCCACCTCGAGGGAATTGCCGACAGCGCGCCCCAGCGGTTGGTTCATGTCCGTAATCATTGCGGACATTTTCTTGTTCATCCCGGCCCCGACCTCGACCAGTTGCTTCGCAAGTCCGGCCGCGGCCTCCCGGGTTTGCATGAACGCGCCGCGGCCGCATTTCACGTCAAGAACAAGGGAATCACCCCCCCCGGCAAGCTTCTTCGACAGGATGCTGGCGACGATCAAGGGAACGGAGGGAACCGTTGCGGTGACATCGCGAAGGGCATAAAGCTTCTTGTCGGCAGGAGCAAGGCGCGAAGTCTGGCCAATGATAGAACAGCCGCATTGTTCAACGACCGACAAGAATTCTCGTTCCGAAAGGTCCGTCCGGTATCCCGGGATCGATTCCAGCTTGTCCAGGGTCCCGCCGGTTATGCCAAGCCCGCGCCCGGAAATCATTGGAACCGCGACGCCAAAGCACGCAGCAAGGGGTGCAAGGATGAGCGAAACCTTGTCTCCGACCCCTCCCGTGGAATGTTTGTCGGACTTCGGCGCACGGATCCCGGATGTGTCGACGATGTCACCGGAGTCCATCATGGCTTTCGTCAGCGCAATGGTTTCCTCCCCGTCCATGCCGTTGAAATAAATGGCCATGGCCAGGGCCGACATCTGGTAGTCGGGAATACTTCCTCCTGAAAACCCCTCGATAAAGAACCGAATTTCCTCTTCCGACAATGATCGTCCGTCTCGCTTTTTTTCAATGAGCCAGTGGGGAATCATCAGGGATCCTGGGTTCTCGAATTGAATCCATCCATCTGCCTCGCTCCATGAAACATCTATATGCCAACGGGGTGCCAGGTTGTTTTTATCTCCTGGGTGTCGAGGATATGGTAGGGACCCTGGCTGGATGGGCTGTGGAAATCAGTATCGCATCGGAGGATCGTTCGCTTCACGTTAAGTGCGGCATTTTCCTGAACCGTTTTCTTTTCGGCGCCATCATGTCCATAGCAGCCCGCCGCATTTGCGTCCATGTGTGATGCGAACGACTGGAGCAGGTCCTTGCGCCGTCCGGTCAGGAGGTTTACAACGCCCGCGGGCACATCCGAGGCGTGGAGAACTTCGCAAAAGGACATGGCCGCGGCCGGCCTACCATGGGAGGCAAGAACCACACAGGCGTTGCCTCCTGCCATCGCAGGGGCAATGGCGGAGACCAGCCCCAGGAGTGCTGATTCCTCCGGCGCCAGGATGGCGACTACACCCATCGGGTCGAGCATGGAAAAGTTGAGGTGATCAGAGCTGACCGGATTCACTGAACTGAAGACCTGCTGGTACTTGTCGGACCAGCCGGCATAATAGACTAGGCGGTCCACAGCCGCGGAAGTTTCCCGTGCCGCCGCCCGGGGGGTCATCCCTGTTCCCGCGAGTTCGGAGACAAACTGTTCATGCCGCCCCTCGAGCATTTCTGCCATCCGGTACAGGATCTGGCCCCGAAGATAGGCGGAGTTGTGAGCCCAGACGGACGTCGCCGCCCGCGCCGCAACCACCGCATTGCGGAAATCCTTCCGGGAGCAAAGGCAGATATTTCCCGCAAAATCCCCGCGGGAGCCGGCGAGCGAATAATACCGCCCAGACTCAGTACGGGCAAATTTCCCATTTATGTAGACCTTATAGGTTTTGGTGATCGGTAGCCGGGACACCTTTTGTTTTGATTGATCCGACATGATGTTTCGTCAGTCCAGGTTCAGGTAGGGCATCAGCCCATGGAGTCCGCCTTCCCGCCCCAGTCCACTCTCCTTGTACCCGCCGAACGGCGACGAGGGATCGAACTTGTTGAACGTGTTCGCCCAGAGAACTCCTGCGCGAATCTTCCCGGCCGTGTGAAACAGTTTTGCCCCCTTGTCCGTCCACACACCGCCGGACAATCCGTACCGTGTGTTGTTTGCCTTCTCGATTCCCTCGGACACCGTCCGGAATGTCTGAACCGCCAGCACCGGGCCGAAAATCTCCTCCTGGACAATTCGATGCGACTGGGATGTGTTGAGAAAAAGGGTGGGGCGACACCAGAATCCTTTTTCGGGGACGGGCCCCGAGGTCTGGTGCAGATCGGCGCCCTCGTCCCGCCCGATGCGAATATATTCCTGGATCTTTTCAAGCTGAGCCAGCGAATTGATGGCTCCGATGTCGGTGTTCTTGTCCAGAGGGTCTCCAACAATGAGGGTTTCGATCCGGTCCTTTAGCTTCTTGATCAGGTCGGAGGAAACGGACTCCTGCACAAGAAGCCTTGAACCTGCGCAACACACGTGGCCCTGGTTAAAAAATATTCCATTCACAATTCCCTCCACAGCCTCGTCAATCGCCGCATCCTCAAAGACGATGTTCGCCGCTTTACCGCCCAGTTCCAGCGTATATTTCTTCGAAGTGCCGGCAATTGCCTGCTGGATGAATTTGCCCACCTCGGTGGACCCCGTGAATGCGATTTTGTCCACGTCCGGGTGATTGACCAGCGCGGCGCCTGTTGTGCTTGTGCCGGTGACGATGTTTACCACGCCGCGCGGCAGCCCGGCATCCCGGATGACCTCGCCAAGCTTCAGCGCAGTCAGTGGCGTTGTTTCCGCGGGTTTAAGAACCACAGTATTCCCGGTAGCCAGAGCGGGGGCGATTTTCCATGCTGCCATCAGCAGCGGAAAATTCCAGGGGATGATCTGACCCGCAACCCCCACCGGGGAAGGCCTCTTTCCCGGAAACGCGTAGTCGAGCTTGTCCGCCCATCCTGCATAGTAAAAAAAATGGCCGGCGGACAGCGGGATGTCCACGTCGCGGGATTCCCTAATAGGCTTGCCCCCATCGAGGGACTCGATCACCGCAAATTCCCGAGCACGCTCCTGGATCATGCGGGCAATGCGATAGATGTACTTCGCTCGCTCTGTGGGGGGGAGCTTCGACCACGTGTCCTCGTAGGCTCTCCGCGCAGCCCCTACGGCCCGGTGCACGTCCTCGTTCTCACCTTTCGCGACTTCAGCGATTGGCTCCTCCGTGGCAGGGTTGATGGTCCGGAAGTAGCTTTGATTCTCCGGCGGAACGAATTTGCCGTTGATGAAATGATCGTATCGAGAGTCTATGATCCCGTGGGAAATGCTCTCCGGCGCCGGGGAATAGACCCATTCGCTGTCGAACGGAGGATCTGGTCTGCCGGAGGGATTCATCTGCTCAGTCCTTGGAGAAATAATCCGCGGACTGGTATGTCCCGGT
>CAZTAB010000092.1:0-1840 GCA_964611475.1 uncultured Verrucomicrobiota bacterium
GCGACATGGCCGGGAACACAGTCTTCGTCTGTCGCCGCGACCTTGGCCGCGGCGAGAGGTTTGGCCAGAACAAGGATGAGTTTTCCGGATCTGTCGGCGACCTCCTCGCGGACATCCAGTCCTCCCTCTTCAAGCGGGCACTGGCCTGCCGGGAGGAAAACTCGCGGGAGTTCGACCATTGGGACGATTTCCAGGCCTTCTTCACGCCGCAGAACAAGGAGAAGCCGGAACTCCACGGCGGATTTGCTCTCGCACACTGGTGTGAAAATCCCGCGTGCGAACAGAAAATAAACGATGCACTGGCGGTCACCATCCGCTGCATTCCCACCGACAACACGTCAGCTCCTGGCACCTGCATCGCTTGCGGCGGTTCAAGCCCCCGCCACGTGGTCTACGCGAAAGCCTACTGATCCACCTTTAGACTTTCTTTCATAAACACATTCGCCAAAGCACCCGCCCGGGGACCTCTTGCCTTCAATCCGGCACGCGGCGGGCTGGTATTACTGATTCAGGAAATCTCGAAGCCCTGGTCCTTCAACCAGTCCTTCAAATCACCCATATGTGTTTCCATGTAGTCCTTATCGTACTCGGTTTCCAGCTTGCGAACCATGTCCGCGAGCTCCTCCTTCCCCAGTACCGCTTTTTCAACCTCTTTCCGGAAGGTCAAGCTGCTCTCGCTCATGCCCGACAGATCAAGATCCAAGCGCAGAACTCTGGATATCTCCCGAACGACAAGCTCAATACAGGACGGATTCCTGCCCTGGAGGTAGGCAGGAATTTCGGCAACCAGCGAGGTGAGCCGAGCCCCCCGCTGTCCCGCCTCATTGAGCAGATGGCTAATAAAGCCTGCGGGCCCCTCGTACGAAGTGGGCCGAAAACCGTGGGAGGCCATTTCATCGCGGAGAAACCCGTTCGATGAAGTTGCATAGAGGCGTGGATCCCGGCTGTGAGGAACAACCCCGGCGTAACTTCCCACATAGTAGATGGTTTCCACGCCGAAATCAGCTGCCACGGTGAAGATGCAATCCGCGAATCGGTCCCAGTCGACGTTCGGTTCCTTTCCCTCGAACAGCAGCAGGCTTGCCTCAGGGCACCAATGGAACCCGTTATCGGGCAGCGAATAGTTCGCGATCAAGCCGCCCTTGATTTCCGTGTGCGGCCTGAACAACGAGGCAAACTCCATAGGGCCGGGAAAATTGTAGATATAAAAGCCGGCGGGTTGGATTTCGGCTACTTTGACCGTCGCGAGCTTCTCGATCATGTATTCAATGCTCCCGGTCGAAACATCCCCCCCATCCATCCAACCGGAAAACCCAAGCACCATGCTTCGGCAAACCGTGTTCGGCTTTTCAAGATATTTCAGAGCGCTTGATGACATGTTGATTGCCGCAAAAACGACCCCAGGGGTCAAGGATCCAAACATCTGCCCTGACCACCCTCCAACAGGAAGCATCCATTGTCCAATCCCCGTTGCAGTTTTCTTGCCCATTCCCGCAATTCAAAATCGATGACAGCGAAGAATAAATGCGAGCCGCTCCTCTGGCCCGGTGAAGACGGGATCCGTCCTCACCGGCCGGCCTGGTAGAGACGTTCATCTCGCCTCCTGCCTCCCCCAGGCCCTCCCCTATCCCCGCATGAATGCCTCAAACCTTGGGACGAAAGTTTTGCGGCGGGTCCATCAAAACACCCCGGTCCCAACCCAACAGCGGCGAAAGACATCAAACACGCGATGGAGTGAATCTACACCGGGTGCCACAGGGCGACGGCAAGCCTAGACCGACCGAATGTCCTCGAATTACACCGAAAACCTAACCCAAAAGGTGATCCAGCAGGCTTGACT
>CAZTAB010000093.1:0-11501 GCA_964611475.1 uncultured Verrucomicrobiota bacterium
CACTCCACACTCGTCGAATAATCGCCGGCAATTTTCACCGACACGCTCCTGCCAGAGCTTCGTCGCCGGGCACATGACTGCCAACGTGACCAGGGATCCGTCCTCCTCGGTTGACCCATACGATTCCGTGTAGGGTTTTCCCTCCTTGTCCTTCGTGGCGGCTGGCAACGCGATCCGGGTGAACTGAAAATCCTCAGCGCCCTTGTCGCGGGTGTCCCACAGCCGGCCGTTGATGTACGGCATGCAGTAGATGCCGGCCTCTTGAAGCTCCACAACATGTTCGGCAAAATCTTCCCGCGGCGGAAAATAGTGTGGATAATCGTTGTCGAACGGGATCTGGTGCCAGAAGTACCAATGCAGGCCTACGGGAACCCCCATGCGCTCCGCGAACTTTTTCGTCTGTTCCACTACATCCGAAAACTCGCCCGACCGGTTGACCCACACTGGCAGCTCCTTCATCCACTGCGGCGTATCGCCGCGTCCCCGCCTGCCGAGCTTCGGGAACCACTTCGCTTCCGCCCGCACCCAATCCCGGTACAGGACCGAAGCGTCAAACCAGTCGCCCCGGAAAATCCGCCAAACCACCTCTCCGTGCGTCTTGTAGGCGTTGCCCGGCCGACGCATGTCGGCAGCGGGGTTTTCGTATGTGAAGGCGACGGCCCCCTGCCTTGGGTTCGACTCGATCGTGATTCGCTTCGGGCTGCCGGACGGAGCATGCGCCGCGACGTACAGACCCGCTCGGCCGTCCGCCGGATAGGCCGCCACGTACTGCATAGTCGTCCACGGTTCAGGATACAGCCCTTCGTGCTTGAACTCCCGGGACCAGATCCCGGTTCCCACTTCCCCTGGGGCTCGAGGGAAAAACACGCATCCCTCCCTGCCCAGGTCGGGTATCGAGACCTGGGGAAAGGTCGCGTGGTACACGCTCCAGTCCACCGTGTCGTTGCGGACGCTCAATTTCCATCGCAGGGCATTCGCATGCGCGTCCATCACCGCCACCGCCGTGACCGAAAGAGCCTCCAGCCCTTCTGCGGCGGGCGAACCCCACTCAATGCGGATCTCCTTCCCCCCGGGTTGCATTCGAATCGAATTCCATCCGCGATCCGCATGAAGCTTTACTTCTTTGCCGCTTTTCGTGTCCCGGGCGTCGAGCGTGAACAGTGCCGGCGTGTCAGGGGACAGGAATTCCAGACTCGTGCGCGCGTCCCGCAAGCTCTGCAAGGCGACTCCGTCCTCTTTCACCTCGATCGTGAGCCGGAGATCCCCCGCCTCGATGGTTTGATAGGTTGTCACATCTTCCTCCTCCAGAAGGCTCGCTGCCTCGGTGGGCCGCCCCTGGGCAATTCGACGCCGCGCCACGGCAATCAGGGTCTGCGCCTCCCTTCGTTCCCCGCCCTGCAGTTCTTCAAGTTTACCCTCCCGCCGCGCAAGCTCCGCCTCCACGGAGTCCAAGCTGATGTATGACTGCGCGGTTCCGCTGACCGCCAAGACTTCAGGAAGGGCCCCGTCGACCTGGTCTGCCCCGCCCAGCCAGAACCAGGAGCTGAACCTTCGCCTCTTCCCGCTCCACGAGCCCCAGGCGGAATTGCCGTGGGCGTGCAGATAGGTGCCGTAATCACCCCGTCCATCATAGATAAGCGGGGTTCCGCACCGGTATAGGGCAATGCTGTCGACCTTGTTCACAAGAGCCGCCCAGGACGAAAACCGGCGCTGTCCCTTGTCGGCCTGCAACCGGGCGCCCGAAGCCGGCTCGCCCCCCTTCCAGCCCGTGAAGCTCTCGTCAGGAAAGTTGACCTCCAGCACGTGCACTTCGCCCCACGTCCGGGCCTCCGGATTGAAGATCAAGGAATCGACATGCACTCGCGGACTGTCCCGAAAATAAACCCAGTCGTACACGCTCTCCACGCCGGACGCCCCCCCTGACTCGTCCATGTAGGTTCCGCGGGTCCGGACGACGGTAGCGAGGGGACCATCGCTCAGTTTTTCAATCCGGGCCTGCCTGTCGTGCCGCAGCAGGAAGCCCCCATTGTTCCCGTTGTGAACCCGATCATTGAATCGCATCGTGTGGTAGGAGTTCCCAGACTCCTTGAAATCTATTCGATCCGGGAAGCCGCCGTTCTCCGCACTGTGACGCACGACGAAACCCTCCCGCTCCACGTTCCCATCCCAGGAATCCGGCATCGATCCGCCGCCCGGGCCGATGGCAAGTTCAAGCCGAAAGGTTCCCTCATTGAGGCATTGAATCAAGCCCCGGCCACGTACATTCGTGTGCGGGTTGAAATCGGGGGCGGGAAAGAACTGCGCGGAAATGCCCGTTCCCCCCGAGAGACGGGAAAAGGTCAGGGGAAGCAAGCCCAGGTGGCGAGCCTCCTCGGTAAGATCGAGATCCACCAGGGCCAACCCGCCCTCGGGAACAGCACGGCAATGAAGCACCAGGTCCGACGAATTCAGCGATTGGCTCAAACTCTTCTCAAGAAACATAAGGTAGTCGGGAAGATGGTATTCATGCGCCATTTCACTTCCGTCATTGCTAACCCCGTCGCAATCGGGGTCATCGCCGCCCACGGAAAACCGATCGGTATACTGTTTCACAGTCGGGAGAAACTCATGAATAAAGCAGTTCTTCGCCTTTCCACCTTCGTACGTCTGCACAGCAAACCGCACGTCGACTCCGTTGGCGATAGCCACAAGGGCCAGCTCTGGCCATTGAAAATTAGCAAGGAACGCCTCCTCATAGGTGTCAGCGTTGAACCAGAACGGTCCACCCACCTTTCGGTTATCAAGACTCATCCAGGGCGACGAGAAGAATCCGGAAAAGTAGGCGGAGAATACCGGGCACCGGTTGAATACGAGGAAATGGTACAGGCGCTCAGCGCCACCTGAAAGACCGATCACATCCACACGGTCAAAATGGATGAGTAGGGCATCCTCGATCATACGCAGGTTGTGAAGAGTCCGGGCCAGCGGCGTCTCGACACCGGCGGACTCGCTGCTTTCGCCGACGTCGTGATCGTCGTACACAATGACGGGATGGCCCTCGAGAGCTATCCGGGCAACCGTCGCCCCGGATATGCCGCCGCGGCCCTTCAAGCCGATCAGCATTCGCGACGGATTTGCGCCGAAGTGGCCGTTGACCTGCAGAATAACGCGGGAGTGTTCGAGCGGAACCTTGTCATAATTCAGGTAGTACGCGACAACCGACCTCTCCTCCCCAAAGCCATCCACCGCACGCACGTTCAACCGCCGGGTACGAATTTGTTGCGGCGTTGCTTTCGAGCCGTACCCCGCGGGATAGACAAGCGTCATCGGCTCCACGTCGATCCCTACCAACCTCGGCCATTGGATCGGCCCGAGCACCAGTTCCTCGTACTTCGCCCGAACCTTGGCCGCGAGTTCATCGAGCGATGCGGAAGGGAAGCGGGTGGCCAGCCACCTTTTCCGACAGGCCTGGTAGACACCATCAGGGATACGGCGACGTGACTGCAGCAGAGAATCGGCTCCCTCGGCGGAGTTCTCATTCCGCTGCGGATCGTTGAGCCCAGGATGACGCTGGCTGCTTGGTGGCCCCTCGACTTGGATCCGCTCCCCCTCAACAACCTCCCGGGACAGCGCCGCTTCCTGACCAGGAACCAGCGCGAACAAGGGATGGGTCGCGAAGGACATAATGCACCCAAGACTCACACGGAAGACGACTCTCCTTTTTTCCCGGGCACACATTAGTAAGGGGTGGAAACATGCCAAACCGGCAGCGTAATGTGAATCTTTTCCTTCTTCCTTGGCGGGATGAACTGCGCACCAGCCCGGATGGATTCTTCGATGCGGAAAAGCACAAGCACACCCCAGGCCTCAGCCCTGATCTTACCCTTCCTCCAAACAGAAATCTCTCCTACTTGCTATGCGCTCTTGGTTCCGACAGGATATACAAATGATGATGAAAACGATTCCGATCATGTTTTTTTCCGGCTTGCTTGTGATGCCATCGACGGGGATGGAACTATTCGACAGCGGCTATCGATATCGCTTGAACACACAGCACGGGAACCTCGCGGAGGCATCCCTGAACCATTCCCCCTTCATGAAGGAGAGCTTTGACCACTACCGCCTTCTCACGGCCGAAGGGGAGGCCGAGGCAAAGGAATCCGAAGACCGGGTGGTCCAGGTGGACGAAACGGAATCCGGCATCACGTTCACCTGCAGGAGTGACAAGCTGGGGATAACACTGACCAAGACGTACTGGATCGCCCCAGCCCACGGCTGGTTGTTCAAGCGAACGGATGTCACAGCGGACAAGGGCCCCGGAGGACTGCTGCTGTTCGAAAGCGGAGTCGAGGTTCCGGCAGGGTGGTGGAACGGCGGCACCCTGTGGGAGCCGGTCTGGCACACGCCGATCCCGCCATACAGGCACACCCGGGACATCAAAGAACCTACGAACCTCGCGCCCATGAACGGCTGCAGGTCGTTTGTTGCCCTGTACCAGCCAAACAGCAATGCCTGCGTGCTGCATTTCCGGTGGGGCGGAGAAGCATTCGAGCATTTCGATGTGGTCGGGGAGCGCAAAAACTTCGGCAAGCGGGCCTGGCCCAAGGGCTGGCTGCTGGGTTCGCAGGAACTGTTTGTAGGCGGCCTGCATAGGCGCACGTTCACAACACAAATGGTCTATGGGCTGCACAAGGGAACGGCCCAACAGACACTGATGACCTACGCCGCGCTGCCGGAATATCGCGAGTTGTTCGTAGACCGGCTTGCCGGATCGCCTGGCTGGGTGGACGACACCTATTACGATGAGCACTGGGACATAGGCCTTCTCCGGCAAGGGTACGACCACATGCTGAAAACCGTGCTCGAGGAGAAAATCTACTTCGGCACCATGATGTCCACCCTGTGGGGAGCCTTTCCGCACGAGCTGTACATCGCCCGCCCGGAGGAACGGGAACCCGCCTCGCCGGACGATCCCGAAAAGAACATGAAGAACATCCGGCTGATGCAGGAGCTTTCCCCCCGGATCAAGGCAGGCTACTACACGCACTTCGGCGGCGCCAGCGCCAAGCGCGGATCAAAGCTTGCGCAACTCGGGAAGGGAAAGGGATGGATCAGCCACCGTCGGGACGGACTCCCGAGCATGCACCGGACAGACTATGACATGGAGGACAACCAGGCGGCCGTGGACATCACTCGCTTCGAGCCCGGGTACCGACAACTGCACCAGGATCGATTCCGCGACCTGTTCGGCAGCAACGGCCTGGACCTAATCTACATGGATACGGCCGTGAAGCCGAGTTCCTACGAGTACGATTGGAAGGAATTTCGGAGCCCGTCCGCGCGCACCATCATTGACCACTACAACGGCTTTCTGGCCACCGCCCAGGAATTCAACGGCACCGTGACCATGAACATGCCGATCCCTACCGCCAACACCTCGGGCTTCTCCGAGTTTCCGTGGTTCCAGAACTACGAAAACGACTGGAGGCGCCTGGCGGGCCGCATCGCACTGGTGCAAGCCATGAATCCAGTAGACCGACGGCTCTATCTCGGCGGCTTCATTCATCCGAGCGGCAAGCCGACGGATCCCGCCATCCGTGTCCATTTCAACTGTATGCGTATGTACGCGATGGGGCTGGGAATGCTCGACGTCAAACCGGTTCAACACAAGAAGGACGTCTATGTGCTTGGCGCGCCCTATATCCAGGCTGGCTATGAAATCCGGAGCCGGGTGCTGGCAAACGCGGAAATCGTACCCGACTGGCTCAAGGACCTCGAACTCGAAGTGGAGGCATACGGGTGGAAAATGACGGACGAGTACGGGCTGGTAACCGTCATGAATCACGATCCTGATCCAGTCAGGAAAACGGTTTCTTTTGACACGAAGCCGCTGGGTCTTCGCCGGGGAAAAGCGGCTTTCGTATGGAGATACGAGATGCCGGATCCCCGCGGAATCAAATATGACGGGGTCACCGAGAGATCTCCAATCCGGGGCCTGGCATCGCGAAAGCTGATCCAGGTCGTGGAGAAACTACCCAGACGCATGAGCCTGGAGTTGGAACTGCCAGCGGACAACCCCGCTGAAATCGCGATCACCCACAGCCCGGCGGTCATTACATCCGTGGACGGGAAACCCTGCCAATACTGGTTGCCAGGCGCATACGGGACCACCACCCACGGCCTCGTATCGTCAGGACATACAAATGTGACGGTGGAGAACCCAAACCGGAGCGCAAAGATCCTGATCGCCCTGCCTGCCGAGGCGGGAGATCCCCCCGCAGTGAAGCAGAGAAAGTGGTCCGAATCGCACGATGCCGGCGTCGCCCTCGGCTATGGGCCGATCGAGTTCGATGTTCTGCGAGTCGAGGGCGTTCGATTCATATCCTGCGAAGTTGGTCCGGGCCAGACGGAAATAGCGATTCAATAGGATAACAAAGGACGGTCCGGTCATCCTCGTCACGGGAGCGGACAAGGGAATCGGACGTTCGATTTGCCGGCGGCTCCGTCGCGTAGACAAACGTGGCACTTCAGCAGGTCGTCCGGAGGGTACGCGCCCTTACCTCAGGCCTGCGCGCGATCATATTCCTGTCCAGGAACCATGCAGACGCGCGAGGATGCGCAAACCGGCGATGGGCAGACAGCGGCCGCCCGCACTCCGCAAGGCACTGCAGGTGAGGCGTTCGCACCTGGATATCGGGTTTCATTTCCACCCGTTCGGGACGTTGCTGGCAGGTGAAGACAAAAAGGATATCAGGGCGATCGTTCACGGCCACATGCACCAAACGCAAAACAGACGCGCCCCGTGTTCCTGGCCTGCAATGCCGAATGGATGTCAAAGAGAAACCCGGCTCCAGAGATCGGACTGCTGCTGCCTGAACCAGGCAAAACTCATTGCGCCTCCCTCCATGGAGCGTCCACCCGGAAAACTCCACGCATCATCCCTGTCTCGTCAGTTGACCAACACAATCCATCCGGTTTCCGATACTCCTGTTGCCACGTCAGTGACACGGAGGGTCCACCTTCCGGGGAGGTCGTTGAATGCAAAGTCGATGGACGACTCGACCCTGGATCCAGTCAGCCGGGAAAATTTCCGGTAATGAGGCACGGCCTTTCCTTCCGGGTCTTCGACGTCAAGACGAACCAGCCGGTCGGAGGCTCTCACCGATGGATCCTTGAAACCAATCTTGATCTGGATGGGCATTGTGTCTCCGGCAGCCACCCTGGATGTATGATTCAGCCTGATCGAGTCAACCGGCGAGTCCTGCATCGCGAACAGGTGTACACGCTGGCCCTGCGGAACAGCCAGGTTGTTGAGCTTCCCCAGGTACTTTCCTGCCCGGACATCGTAAACATGAGACGAATCGGACCAATCCACCGAGGCGGGCAGGGGCTCCTCTTCCGGTTGAATCACGCCGACCAGTGTAAGATTTCCCCGCCGAAGCACGGAACACACCGTCCCCGGTGCCGCGCCTACAAGTTCATACTCAGGCTTCGCCCCGGCGATCCGGAGCAAAGATCCCAGAAAGCTTTTCCTCTCCTGCCGGCTGCAACGTCCCAGGTCGAAGTTCAGAAGAATCACGCGACCGTTTCCGACCCCCTTGACCAGCATCATGGGCACGTCCCGTCCGGCTACCAGGACATCGGCTTCCCCGGCGGAAAGGTCGGCGTGCGCGATCGTGCGCGGACATTTCAACCGAATGGGATGACCCCCGATTTCCGTGTCGATGACCAGGCGATTGATCGGAATCGGCGTGGTTATCCCTCCGCAAGTTGCACCAAACATCTTGTCCAGCCTGCCTTCCGGCAAACGGCGCCCAAATTCATTCAAGGACGGAATGAAATCGGCCACCACCGTGCCGCCCTCGCGCACGTACTCCTCGATGTTGCCCGCGGTCGCCTCGTCCAGACAATGGGAGGAGGGAAGAAAAAGGATGTCCGCCCCGGGCGAGGCAAGCATGTCGTCCCGGATCTGCCGTGAAGTGACATACCGGTAGTCCCGGCTCAGCGCATCCAACGTTTTTGCCAAGGTGTTTCGAGCACTTTGCGAAGTACCCAATCGCTTCAGGGCGAAGCTCGCGTGTTCCGATTCTTTGGACCAATGTATCGCAATTGGATACTGGCTTACCACCTCTGCGTCCCGGAGCATCAACGCGATGCCCGAGTGAATCTGGCGCCACTCCGGAAGGAAATTTTCAAAGAATGGGCGCAGGGAATAGTCGATATTGAAGATGGCTCCATCAATGTGGCTGGCACAGAAAAACTGGTGGTAATTGACGAACCCGCGGATGATCTGGGTCCAGAGCTTGGTGCAGTCTTTCGGCCCGTAGCTTAGCCCGGCCCACCAGTTAGACGCGAGGAGGTCCCCGGATCTAAGGGACCGTAGAAGAATGCCGTCTCCGTAGGGACCCCACAGTTGGACGCCGTCCAACATCCGCTCGAGATTCCCCGCCTGCGAGCCCTCCGCGCCGACTCGGGCGTCTGGATCCAACTCGCGAAGCGCGTTCACCAAGTCGTGATGGTACAGCGCGTATTCCTCCTCGGTGCCCAACCGGTGATCAAGCAGGGCGGGAATCAAATCCTGGTCGATCGCGTCGGATTCCTTCAGACGTGGGACATCGGCGAATGAGGTGTAGGCCGATCCATACTCCCGGTTCAAGCGGGAAATCGTTCCGTAGCGCCTTCCAAGGAAAAGACGGTATGCCTCGAGTTCGTATGGCGAAAAGCCGAAACCGAATTGAAAGAAATTCTCGTCGCCCAGGCTGTAGTAAGGCGGCCCCAGCGGCATGCTGGCCTGCACACTCTCTTTGAATTTTTCTACATGCTCTTTCCATGCCGGGTCGAGCCGGCCGTTCCCGGGCATGCCGGTCGACCAGCCGCGCGCGTCCGGGCTCAAGGTAATGCGCGTACAATACTGCGCCGGCATGAGATCGGCCATGGCTTCATTCTCAAAATCCCCACACTGGTCTCCCCAGTGGTAAACCGCGTCGAACCCCAGTTTTCGTATTTCCCGAAGCGCGACCTGGCCCACACCCTCGTTGGGTATCATGCACCACAACACGGAAAGGAACTCGTCGAAATCCCGCTTCGGCACATAGACAATGTCATCGCCGTAGGAAATGACCTCCCCACCACGAACCAACTCAACCTCGATGTAACTCGCCAAAGTCGTGGGACGATCCACCGGGATTGTAAAATCGCAGACAGTCGCTGTCTCGACCAAATCCAGAACATGCGCCCGGTAGACCCGGCCGTTCGTGTCGCGCAACCGTGCGACCAGTTTTGCCGGTTTCCGAACCGGGTCACGAAACTCCACCTGAACGCTGACATCCTCGCCACGCTCCCAATATTCGCTTGCCGCCTTCACCCGGATGATTTCGTCCGGCCCCGTGACCCGGAAGGATCGCGTTGCCCAGTTTTCAATTCCGTCATCCGTCGCAAGAATGAATTCCAGATAGTGCAATCCGGTCGCGAAGCTGGGCATCGGCAAACTAAAATGATTCTGGCCCCGGGCAAGCATGACCTCCAGATCTTCCTCCAACAAAACCCGGCCGAGTGAGTCCTTTACCCGGGCGGAGACCGTGGCGCGGGACCCGTTCTTGCCGGCCCACTTGGTGCTGAGCTGAATCTGCTCCCCGGCCATTTGCGACCGGTCGAACTCCTTTCCCTCCACCGGCAGGGCATCCCACGTGGCACGCAACTCCTTCCCGGATGCCCACAATAGGGATTTGGCGATCAACCCGAGGTGATAGTTGTAGCGCTGCTCATACTGCCGGGACCATCTTCCCCCGGCAGCGGTTGGAGCAAGACCGGCAAAGCCATCGCCTTCCTTCGCCTGTTCCGGAGTCCAACGAATCACGACGACACGTCCCTCGCCGACCCGATAGCTCCTGACCCCCTTTTTCGCGGTCTCGAGGGGCGACATGCCCAGACCCGGGAAAAATTCCGGCAATCCGGAAATCGGCATATCCGCCACAATGCTCGCAGCGCCCTGGTTATCGGCTCCCCCCAACGGTTCAAATACATCGGGCAAGTCACGGGGACCCGGAACAACGAGCCCCATGCCGTTTTTCACCCGATCCAGGATTGCCTGGTGCAACCGAGCGGGAAACTTCGAGTAGATGAGGTTCCCAATAACAAGCACTTCGGGCGCTTTCTCCAGCCCGTGGAGAATCTCCTGAATTTTCTCGTCCGGAGACGTGTTCTTCCACATCCGGAAATATTCCCGCTCATACCCGATGGTCCAGGGATAGGCGGTAGTGACGGCACTGAAATCGAGGTCGAACCGCTGCGCCAACTCGACGACGTCCCGGGGTGCGCCAGTGCGATGGACCGGACAGACAAAAAGGGCGTGCACCGGGCCGATCGACAGCGGCTTCGCAAATGGAATATGCGGAGTTTCCAGCCGGGCCTCCAGGTTGTTGACATGGACGGGGTCGAGCGCTGCGAGCCGCTCCGCCGACCGGGGCGCAACCCCGGCCAGATGCGCCGCCTCCGCCGGCGTCAGTGGACGATTAAAAATCATCACTTCGTCAAGGGCCGCGTCGGCGGTATCCCCGCCGACGCCCGGGAATGCACGGGGCAGATGCCCGTAAAATTCCCCCTTGTCAGTCTCGGCAATTGAAGCGCCGCCGAGCCGGGCGCCCACCACAATCGTTCGCCCCGTCGAGGAGGGCGGGAGTTTAAATTTCTCGTACTTCTGCTTCTGGATCAGTTCGCCATTCCAGAAAAGCTGCAGAAGTTTTGCGGAGGCGCTCCAGTTGTACACCAGGTGCACCCATTCATTCGCCTCAAAAGACTGGCCGCCGCTCATGTGGTAATGGCCAGGGCTGTTGTAGAAATAGGAGAGATTGGGCATCACTCCAGTTGACCAACCCTTGGTTATCACGAAGCCACCGTCGGTGAACAACTCCGGCCCGACGGGAACCTCCAGGAAACAAAGCGGCACGCCATCGTCGTTGGGCCAATATGGCTGGATCCACATGGCCACCGCACCTTCGGCCTGGTCGAAGTTGCCTTCCGCTCCGAGTTGAACATTCGCCACATCGGTGAACGACGCCGCCCGCCCCTTTTTCCCTTCCACGAAGGTCGGGTTGCCTTTCACATCCGCTTCGGCCCTGCCGCCGGCCTCGGCGGCGTCGAAAGATCCGTCAAAAGGGAGATAGAGAATGCGGGCCTCACGGAGGAAGTCCCGGGCCTTTTCGGCGGGCGCAATCGACGCAACCGAAAAGATCAATGAAAGAAAAATGCAGCGAACCTTCCAGGACTTCAAAACGCCACCAACCGATGGTGAAGTTTGAGGCCGCCCGGAGGCGGTGCTCCGACGATACGGCAGGTTGTGGTGCAACGGCTCCGTTGGGACTCCTCGAACCGGAAACCTCCACGCATATGACCTGCGGCTTTCATTCTCGGGCATCATCACCTCTCCCATATACGCCTCTGCTCATTAGACCGCAAAAGTAACAACACGCCTTCTCCGGCAACCAGCACGCACCGCCCTCTCCTCCACAAGCACAACCCTACGG
>CAZTAB010000094.1:0-7619 GCA_964611475.1 uncultured Verrucomicrobiota bacterium
CCGGATTCGATGCGAATTCGGGCCGGAGTGCGAGCGGCTGCCCATCGCCATCCACCGGCAACGGGGTGCTTCCGGTCGCGTCGACTCCAATCCCGACCATGCGATCGATGGAAAACCCTTCGATTCCCTCCGCCCCCCGCAGGGCACCGTGAACCGCATCCTGCAGGCACTCCATGTAGTCTTGCGGATGCTGCCGAGCAAGGTCCGGATCGCCGTCACGCAGGACAATCCCCTCCTCGCCGCGACGGTACGGCCGGATATCGGTGGAGATTTCCTCCCCGGTCGCGGTGTCCGCGATCAGCGCACGGACGGAGTTGGTTCCAAAATCAAGCCCGAGGGCAAAGCGGCGGCTCATCTTTCCTGTCCAGCCGTCACCGATCCCATGACGGTTCCCCCGGCAGCGACGAATCGAACTCCTCCAGCAGACCCTGCTGGTACGCCCCCGCGTATTCCCCGCGAAGGAAAACGTCATAGGCCTCGCCCACCAGCCTCTTCCAGGAATCCTCCTCACCACCCGGCACGACCGGGTAGAACAGTGCGCCGTTGGCTTCAGCAGCCTTAAAGTCCCCCGGCGCGTCTCCAATCATGAGAATCCGGTCGCCGGAATACTTTCCGTCCGCCGCCAGCCTGATGTGTTCCGCCTTGGTGCCAAGCTCCTGCCCGGCAATGACGCTCACGTAGTGCTGGATGCCATTCTCCCTCCACTCGCGGATCAGCGCTTCTTCGGGGGTCTGGGAACAAACAATGCAATCGGAGCTTGCAGTGATCTTCTCCAGCGCCTCCCGGACCCACGGAAACGGCGGGATGTTCTTGACCGTTTCCTCTATGACCTGGTTGACGTCGAGGCTCCACTGCAACAGCCGGTCCAGTTCCGGGTCGGATGTCGCTTCCCGTTCCTGTTCGAGACCCTCGTTGGTTAGCGGCCGATCCGATTCCACAAATCCCCGCAATGGATCGATGGGCGGCGTAACCACGCCGGAATTCTTCACGTCCGCCCGATCCGGAAGCAGTTCAAAGACACGCAGCAATGCGGTGAAACGGTTCTGGCCTCGCGTTTTCGAATACAGGTTTACGAACTCCGCGGTTTCGCGAAGCTGCGGCTCGATTTTCTCCAGGCCCCAGTGCCGAATGATGACCGGGTGGAAACAATCTCGCTGCTTGATGCCCATGGAGTCGAATACGCAACCGTCCGAGTCGATCGCCACCAGCGTATCATGCGACCTGGGCAGCTTGACTAAATCATTCCTGGAATACTCGCTCATTCAATTTTCCTGCACGGATCGCGGCGAACCGGCTTACACGCCGGCATAGGCGGAGAATCCGCCGTCCACCGGAACAACGATTCCTGTGACGAATTTGGATGCCGGTGAAACAAGCCACAACAGCGCGCCGAGCAACTCGTCCGCGTCACCGAACCGGCCCATGGGCGTATGGTCCACGATCTTCTGTCCCCGCTCGCTCAGTCCACCCGACTCCTTGTCGCGGAGCAGGAACCGGTTCTGCTCGGTCTCGAAAAATCCGGGGGCGATGGCGTTGACGCGGATGTCGACGCTGTATTCCTGCGCCATGTGGACCGCGAGCCAGCAGGTGAAGTTGTTGATGCCGGCCTTGGTTGCGGAGTAGCCGAGCACGCGGGTCAACGGAATAGCAGCCGCCATGGACGAGATGTTGACGATGCATCCTTCTCCCTGCGAAGCCATGACTTCCCCCGCGACCTGGCTGGGAAAAATCGTGCCGAGCAGGTTCAGGCGCATGACATTCTCGAGGGCGTCTGCCGGGAGATCGAAAAACCGGAGATCCGGGCTGGCCGTCGCGCCAGGATCGTTGCCGCCGGCGGCATTGACAAGAATGTCGATCCGCCCCCACCGATCCTTCACTCCCTGGACGATCTTTTCCACATCGTCGCGGTTCTGCACGTCTCCCGCGAATGCGTCGGCTTCGCCCCCGGCATCACGGATCGCGGCCGCGGCCGCTGCGGCGCGGTCGACCGTGCGGCTCACCGCCGCCACCCGAACCCCCTCCTTCCCCAGCATCCGGGCCATGGCTCCCCCCAAAGATCCGGTCGCGCCGGTTACCAGGGCGGTTTTTCCAGAGATTTCGAACAAGGTTTTGACGGACATCGGCTGGCGGCTCCTCTTTTGCGCCCCATTGCTCTACAAGAATTTCCGCCCCCGTCAATCACAATTCCCCGGATAAGGGGACAAGCCCCTGATTGTTGATGGTGAGAGGGGTTCTGCACTTGCAGATTCATGCCCCACATGTTCAACGTAGGGTGTACTTGGGATGAACGGTGCAGGATACACAGATCGCCTCCTCTCGGACCCGGAGGTGCAGGACATTTGCGAGGAGGCCCTCTCGGCCATTCCCGTGGATGGTCGGCGTGTCCTGTTTGTGATCCCCGACTTGACCCGGACCTGCCCCATGGACCAGTTGTTTCGGCTGATCTATCGGGAGGTGTCTCCGCGGGTGGACCACGTTGACTTCATGATCGCGCTGGGGACCCATCCCCCGATGTCGGACGAGGAGATCAATCAACGCGTAGGCATCTCGGCAGAGGACCGGGCCTCCCTGTACCCCAAGGCCCGTTTCTTCAACCACCTGTGGGACGACCCCGCCCACCTGACCACCGTCGGCGAATTCACCGAATCGGACATCGCGGAGCTGACCGGAGGGCTTTTTTCGCTCTCCGTCCCGGTAAACGTCAACCGGGTGGTCCGGGAATATGACCACCTGGTGATCGTCGGCCCGGTGTTCCCCCACGAAGTGGTCGGCGTCTCGGGAGGCAACAAGTACATCTTCCCTGGAATCAGCGGCCCGGAATTGCTGAATTTCTTCCACTGGCTGGGTGCGGTCATCACCAATCCGAAAATCATAGGCAACAAGTGGACATCGGTGCGCCGCGTCGTCGACAAGGCGGCGTCCATGCTTCCGCTGGAGCGTCATGCGCTCTGCATGGTCGTGCGCGACGGCGCCCTGGCGGGGCTCTACACCGGCACGCCCGAGGAGGCATGGTCGGCGGCGGCAGACCTGTCCCGGCAAATCCACATCAACTGGAAGGACCGCTCCTTTCACACGGTCCTCTCCAGGATGCCGGACATGTACAACGACATCTGGGTGGCCGGCAAGGGCATGTACAAGCTGGAGCCGGTCGTGGAAGACGGCGGAACACTCATCATTTACGCGCCGCATGTCCGGGAGGTCTCGTACTCCCATGGCAAGGAGATTGAACAGGTCGGGTATCACGTTCGCGACTACTTTCTGAAGCAGTGGGAGCGTTTCGAGCAGCACCCCTGGGGCATCCTCGCCCATTGCACGCACGTCAAGGGCATCGGCACCTACGAGAATGGAACGGAAAAGCCGCGCATCGAAGTCGTGCTCGCCACGGAGATCCCGGCGGAGTTGTGCAAGCGGATCAACCTGGGGTATAAGAGCCCCGCCGAAGTGAACCTCGAGGACTATCGGGACCGCGAAGATGATGGCATCCTCTTTGTCCCCCGGGCGGGCGAGCAACTCTATCGCTACCGGGGCGCGCCGCCGGAGCTGGGCGGCGAATGACCGCATCTTGAATGGGTTCCAGCGGGCAACAACAGGACATCGCTTTGGAGGAGAGGATCCGATGACGACGAAAGCAGCAGCGAACCACACGACCAGAGCCTGGGAAAACCAACAGGAGGAAAACCGCAGGCTGATCGAGCGATCGCACTACATGGCGACGGAGGTGTCCGCCGGGATTCTTCCGTTTCACATTGACATTCGTACCGTCGAAACACTTTGCCCGCAGGGTGCGGCAACGCTCCAGGCCCTGGAGATCGATGCCGCGCGCACCGCGCTGCTCTCGCTGGCCTCGCTGGCGGAGATCAACGAGCTGGACCATCTCGGTGGGGGACTGGACCTGATTCCGGCCCTGACCATGACGCTTGCCTTGATCGACTACGAGAAGAGCGAATTCACCATCGAAAACGCGCATTGCAGCATCGGTTATTATGCCGCTCTCGCAGCCCGCGGTTTCATCGACCGCGAGATCGTCATTCGAGAATTCCGCCGGGGGCTCGACATCGCGGGCCACGTATCCTGGGTCCCGGGCGGAACCCAGCTGAGCGGCGGGCGCCTGGGCGTCATGGTCCCGGCGGCGGTCGGACAGGCCCTCGGGAAAAAAGCCCGGCACGGGGACGGGGCGTGGGTTGTCTGCCATTGCGGCGACGCCGGCTGGATTTCAGGCCAGGCGCTCAACGGGTTCAACGGGGCGGATCTGCACAAGGCGCCGGTCACGTTCGTCATGCATCGGAATGGGATTCAGCTCTCCGGCTCCAACCAACAGATCATGGACAAGGATCCGCGCCCGATTATCGAGTCGCTCGGCGTCACGATTCTCGAAACGCCGAGCCTGCACGACACAGCCGCCCTGTACAGGGCCTACCGCGAGGCCTACCGCCTCGCCCAGGAAGGAACGCCGACGCTGATTTACCCGGCCGGACTCAAGTCGTCCAGCGGCGAGCTTGTCGACCTCAACCATTTTGGAAACAAGTATGGGATCCATGGGGAGACGGGGCATTTTGCATCGGAACATGGCGTGTCCATGGAAACCGAGGTTTGGATTCCCGGCGCGCTCATGAGTTACCGGGACCCCGAACCGATGCTCGAGTGTCTCTTCCTCGTCAACGATCTTCCCGGCGGCGAGGGACATCATGACGGCCACATGAAAGGCCGGGACCCGGGCGTCGTGCTTTCAAATCCCATGCTGCAGTGCAACGACGAGCAGCGCGCGGCGCTCGACGTGCTGCAGTCCGCGGGCCGCGACACCGTGACCACGCGCGCGCGACCCGCGGTCGGCACGCCAAACCTCGTTCTGCCAACCGACGCGGTGAAGGCCGCCTCCATCCCGGAGGCCGGCAAGGTGACCAGCGCCCGATCGGGCGTAGAGGCGGGATACGCCGCGGTAGCCGAATCATTCCCCGACCAGCTGTACGTCGTCAGCTGTGACCTCGATCCCTCAACCAAACTTGGAAAAGCGCGGTCCTTTCTCCGCCCGGATCATCAGTTCGAAATGAGCATCGAGGAGCAGGCAAGCTCCCTCATGGCCAATGGCCTGGCCATGGCCACGCATGAACCGCAACTCGTCGTCTTCTCCACCTTCGCGGCCTTCTTTGAAGGCATCGCGCGGGAAGGTCTCGAGATGTGGAGATACCAGCGCAACCTGACCGGCGCGAACGAAGGCCTCAACGTGACGTTTCACATGTCGCACGTCGGCGCCTGCACGGGTCGCGACCACTTCTCCGGGTGGGCGCTGGACTGGATCAACCTCGCGATCGGGTACCTGCCCTACCTGCACCGGTTCTACGCGCCCTGTGACGCGCGATCGGCGTTCGTGGCGGTCAAGGATCTCGCCGCCCACTACGGCGGACACATCATTGCCATTCCGCGCGACAACCTCCCGGTGCTCTCAACGCAGGACGGGGCGGGCGCCCTTTACAATCCGGAGGACGAATGGGAGCCGGTCACAGTCTGCCGCCGGCAGGCGGGCGCCACGCGCGCCGTGCTCGCCATCGGCGCACCAGCTCATCTCGCGATCGAGGGCGTGGAAGGCCGGAACGCCGATGTCCTGATCGTGAACGGGTTTCCGCTGGAGAAGGACACGATCGACAACTGGTTCGATCAGTATTCCGACGGCATCGTCACGGTGGAAGACGGTTTGATCGGCACGCCCGAAACCGGACGATCCGGATTCGCCGGATTGATCTCCGGCGCGGGATACGGATCCGGAGTTCCCCTCCATCACATTGGTATCGTCGATCCGCGCATCGCGCCCTCCGATGGCCACTACGAGGTGTGGAGTCATTTCGGAATCACTGCGGAAGCCATCAGCGAGGCGCTGGAGTCACTGTAGGGTCCCGCGGCATTCCCCCGTGGATTTTTTGATGGGAATGCGGGAACGACATGCGGCATCCTAGGGCCGTGAGGACGAACCACAGGAGGTGAGGATGAAAAGAAGATTGAACCGTACCGGGGCATTGATTTGCCTCGCCGCGTGGACCGGCGCCCTGGCGGCGCACGGGGAGGAAAAGAGGCACACCGGGGAGATTCTCTTCGGATACGACCAGAACGAGGGAAATTCGGATACGATCGGATTCGAAATCGGCGGCGCGCACAGGTGGGTAGTCGAAGGGGTCGGGGAGCTTCACTCCAAAGCGGGATACGCGTACGGGGAAGCGGACGGAGTGAGGAAGGTCAACCGCGGCAACGTCTCCAGCGACTACGATCGGCATATCAGGGAACGCCTGTACACAAACATTCGCGCGGAGGCGCTTTTTGACGACCCCGCGGAAATAGATCACCGCGTCATCGTGGGTCCGCCCAGCGTCGGGTACGACTTCATCGAGACGGAAAGAAGATCGCTCAGCGGCGAGTTGGGCCTTGCCTACCTTTGGGAAAAGGTGGCCGACGTGAAGGAGGAAGGGCCCGTACTGCGCGCCAAGCAGGAATTCGAGCGGCACGTTGGAAAGAACGCGAGGTTCTGGCAATCCTTCGAGTACCTCCCGTATCTATCTGAATTTGACAGGTTCCTGCTTCACACGATTGTCGGAATCGAAAGCGGGCTCACCGAGGTCCTCTTCATGCGGTTTGTCGTGACGGACCGGTACGACAGTGACCCAGGCGTTGATCTGAAAAAGAACGACCTGAACATGACCGCTTCGCTGGCAGTGAAGTTCTGACACCACGGCACTGGGCTGGCCCCGGATAAACGTTCGGGTCAGCGGTTCTCGAATTTCAGGACCGTGCTGTCCCGCAGCTCCGGATCGGTCAGGGTCGTGGCCCACTGCGCGGCGGATGTCGGGTCGCGGCGATCGATTCGATCGATGTAGGCAAGGATGACCTTGTCCATATCAAGTGAAGGCTGAAACTGGGAAAGCCATCCCCCCGCGGCCGTCGCATCCCGGCGCGCCCAGCCTCGTATCACGTCGGCCATGGCATCGGTCTGCATTTCCACCGTGGGAAGCTGCTCCGCCCAGTCCGCGGCGGCAGCCGGGTCGTCACGCGTCCAGTGGCGAAGGAAGGGTTCCACCGCACCGGCCAACTCGGCCTCCGGAAGGCTCATGATGGCGTCCGCGAAGTCACGGAAACTGACTTCTTCCACGCGGTTCGCCAGCCGTCCCATGGTACCGTACTTCAGGTCGCCGTCCGGCAGATCTTGGATCCACTCAATGGCATCGTCCGTTCCCGTTTGCAGCGCGGCATCCAACAGCGCATTGACGGCCCGCCCCCGATTGCGTCCGAACGGCATCTCGAGCGCAAGCAACGTCGCGCGGTCCAGATCCGTCTGAGAAATCCCGTAGATGACCCCGATCATGTGGGGACCGTCCACATTGTCCGAGCTGGCCCGCGCCCAGGCGATCGCGGCTTCTGGATCCTGGGTCGACCATCCGCTCATGACCGACCCAATGTTCCATCCTCGGCCCCAGCCACCCTCGCCTCCCATCGACTCCAGGTATGTCGCGGCCGCCTCGCCATCCACCTGGGCCCAACGGTACAGGAGAAGATTGAATTCACGGCGGCGCTCGAAGGGCATTTCGCGGAACGCACCGACCATTTCCTCCAGGTCGCCGGGCCCCAGATTCACAAGC
>CAZTAB010000095.1:0-2605 GCA_964611475.1 uncultured Verrucomicrobiota bacterium
GGGACGCTTCGGACATCGTGGTGATTCTTCGCAACACCTCGGTGAACCGCAGCTATGTGCTCGAGTTCAGCGGCGGGATGCCCGGGGCGGGAGCCTGGACCGCGGCCGGGGGAAGCACGCCGGGCACCGGCGACAGATTGCCCATTGATGCGGACGCCACCGCCGAATCCAGCCACCGCTATCGAGGAAACGTTTCCATCCCATGAGCGTTTCATGAGCTCCGCTGGATCTTCACAAGTATTCCACCAGCTGCTCCCGGTTTAACGGTTTCGGACATCCAATAGCCCAAACTCCTTTTCCCGACGGTAAAAGGTTCGCTCCGGGATGTTGCTTTGCAAACATATCTCCAGGATCGTTCATTTTCCGTCCAGCGTTAGCCTTTCATTCGCCTGACCCTCCTTTGGCCAAGGCCCTCAGACAAACATCGTTCATGGACCCGCTTTCCGAGGTCCAATCACAGTGTGAACTGGTTCACGTTGACAGCATCGAACATGCAGTCCAGTTTGCAGGCGGAAATCTGGAATCGTAGACAGGTGAAACGATGGGGTTGCACATTATGGTACGGGACACCGGTTTCTACGGTTTTCGGTTCCATTAGTTTTAAACGTCATGGCTCGGAAACGGAACGTATTATTCCCTCCCCATCCGGACGACAACCGGGTCGATCGGATTCAGGCGCCGGCGAAAATATGAATGGATTTTTCTGCCATGCACCGCCTGATCGCCACCCAAAACGCTGACGAGCGCAGGAAAATCCACGATGTCTTTGAAGGACAATGAAACATAGGTTCCCATCGAAAGGATACGGGATGTCCCTAGAGAATATTGTGATTCAAATTCCGCGGCGCTGCCACCGGCTCGAGCGGCGGGCGGCCAGAGAGTTACAGAAATACATCCGCCGCCTCTTTGGATTCGAGGCGCGCATCTCCCCGGATCTTCCGAAACGGGGCCACGCGTTCTCCCTCGGCACACCGGACTCCCATCCGGAATTCGACGACATCCATATCGACCCGCAAGGTTTCAAGATCGCTTCCCGCCACTGGGGCAATGTCCACATTTGCAACGTAATTGGGGGGTCCCCCGAGGCCGTGCAGTGGGGAATATACGCCCTCATTGAGCAATGGGGCGTGCACTACCTTGTTCACCGTGATGTCCTGCCGGACGACCCGGGCCCGTTTCGCCTTCCCCGCCGCACTATCAGCAGGAAGCCGTTGCTCGAACGACGCATCTATCGTGTCATCAACGACATGCTGAACTCCTCGGCGTCGTGGAGCCTAGCAGCGCACCGGAAACTGCTGGACCAGCTCGTGAAGCTGCGGTTCAGCGCCATCCACATCTGCACCTATGCGCATCAACCCTGGGTGCACTGGTCCTACCGGGGCGTGCAGCGACGCCATGCCGACCTTATCTACGGATTCAAACACCCGATCCACGCACAGTCCATCGGGCTCAACCGGCTCCGGAAGGGAAACTACACAAACTCCGACTTTTGCGACTGCAAGACCTACCAGGACCGGGTCAACACGGGAAAAAAGTTCATGCACGGACTGATCGCCGCCGCGCAGCAGCGGGGACTGGAGGTGATTTTCGATCACAACCTGACCGATCTTCCGGAAGACATAAAACGCCATCTGGGCCGATGGAGCCATCGCGTGAAATTACCGAAGGCCACACACACCACGACCCACCCCCACAGCCTCGGGCTGGCGCGCGACGGTGGCGAGATGCGGTTCGGCCACCTGATGACCCCACTGAACCCGGCCTATATGGGCATGGTCGAGTCGTGGCTTGGAGCAACACTCGACGAATATGGAGAAATCGACCTGCTCCGCCTTTCCCAGCAGGAGTTTCCCGCCGCGTCTGCCGGCGTGAAGCGATGCTGGAAGGACCTGGATCGCCGCCACGGGCTCAGCCGACACATCAAGCTGGAGGACATTCTCGCGGCGGGCGAGAAACTCATGTTCCACTCCCCCGGCCGCGGTCTGCTCCAGGCCAAGGGGGCCCTGATGATGATCCGGATGCTCGACCTGGTGATCAACGAGCACCAGGTGGTCGACCACCGGCTTTCGCCCGACATGAAGATTCAGGGCGGATTCATGAGCCACCTGCTGATGCCGGTGGTTCCCCACGTGTTCGATCCGAACCGGGTGGAGTTTGTGGCCACGGTAGATTACACGCCTGCACAGGTGGCAAACCGAATTGACACCCTGTCATTCGCACGCGAGACCCCGATGAAGATTCATCTGATCACCAGCGCCGAAGATGACAATGTAGGCTTCCTGCCCCAACTTCCCACGCGGCCCCTTGCGAAGATCATGGAAGGCATCCGGCGGCACGGCATTTCCGGGTACAACTTCCGCCACTGGCTGGTCAGCAAACTGGAGCCCACCTTCGGCTACCTCGTCGACGCAGCCTGGGACTCCAGCGCCACCCCCGCGAAGAGCTTTCGCCGCCAGGTGGCGAGCGTGTGCGGTCCGCGCGCAGTAAAGCCGGCACTGGAGGTGTTCGCCATGCTGGAGGACGCACTGGCAGCCACGGACAGCCTAGATTCCCTTGGCTTTACCATGCCCACCCTGATGCACAAACTCTGGACACGTCGGCTGGG
>CAZTAB010000096.1:0-4787 GCA_964611475.1 uncultured Verrucomicrobiota bacterium
TACATCCTGAAATCGTTCGGAGCGAAGATCGTCACACTAACAAACGCTGCGGGCGGAATCAACGCCGCGTTCTCGCCCGGAGACCTGATGATCGTCGAGGACCACATCAACCACATGCCCGGCAACCCGTTGATTGGTGAACACGACCCCTTCTGGGGCGACTGTTTTCCGGACCAATCCGGCGTCTATGATGCCCGGCTGCGGTCCCGCCTGAAGCAGGCAGCGAAGTCTGAGGGGATTCCCATCCACCGGGGAATCTACCTGGCTGCATCGGGGCCGTTTTACGAGACCCCCGCGGAGATTCGAGCCTATCGAGCCCTTGGCGCCGATGCGGTTGGAATGTCAACCGTACCGGAAGCTGCACTCGCGAATGCTGCCGGGCTGCGCGTGGTGGCTTTGTCCTGCATTTCAAACCTTGCAGCGGGAATAAGCAACCGCCCGTTGTCTCACGAGGAGGTGACAGGCACAACAGCGGCCTCTATGTCTCGGATGACCGCTGTATTGTCGGCATTCTGGAGAGGTCTGGCCGACGATGACTGAGTCTTTTCCCGGGCTTATCGAGGCGGCCATTGCGGCAATGCGCAACTCGCACTCGCCATACTCCAATTTTCGCGTCGGGGCGGCGCTCCTGGATTGCAATGGCTCGGTTCACACGGGATGCAACGTGGAAAATGCATCCTATAGCCTGACCATCTGTGCGGAGAGAACGGCCCTGCTCAAGGCCATTAGCATGGGGCGGAATTCGTTCAGGGCCATTGCCGTGGTTTGTGATCAGGACACGATTCCCTACCCGTGCGGTGCGTGCGGGCAGGTTCTTTCTGAATTCTGCGATGCTGAAATGCCCGTCCATGTGGCCTCAGGCAAACATCCAGACCGCCCTGAAACACTGCTTCTCCGCGAACTGCTTCCGAAGTCGTTTCGACTTCGGTGACTCGAGGATTCCACTACATAAACTCGTGCCACGGCCGGTCCGGTTCCCCCTCAAAGCGGCCAAGAAATCTTACTTCCCTCACAAGTTCCAGCCCGAATTTCCCGCGAACCTCCAATTTCATCATTTCCGCAAGGTCACGTACGTCCTGGGCGGTGCATCCCGGTCCTCGAACGATAATGTTTGCATGCCGACCGAATACCCGCGCGCCGCCAACTCGCATGCCCTTGGCGCCGACCTGCTCGAGAAACCAGCCGGCGGCCTGGCGCCGTTCTGCCGCAGACGAGGCTTCAATGTTACGGAAGAAACTTCCGATGCAGGGATCCTTGTCCAGGTTCGGATGTTTCTCCGCCCGCGTTCTCAGGATGTGGCTTCTTTCCGCCAACAGCTCTGCACGTGTGCTTGTGAATAGTTTCAAGGTGACGTCAACGACGATGTCCTGTGATTTTTTAAGACGGGAATTTCGATAGGAAAACCCAAGTTGCTCTGGGCTGGCCGAGCGCGTCGCCCCCGTGCGGTCCATGAGCGTGACGCTCGTTGTTCTGTCACCAATTTGCTGTCCCCAGGCGCCTGCGTTTCCCACCACGGCGCCGGCGACGGTGCCCGGAATCCCGGTGCAGCAAATCAACCCGCCAAGCCCGTTGCGGGCAGACCAGGCCGCCAGCGCATCGAGGGAACTCGCGCCGCTCACCGTGTATTCGTTCGGATTCGATTCCATGACAGAAAGGTCATCCCGGGCGTACCGGAGCACGGTCCCCGACAGCCCGGAGTCAGAAATCAGGACATTGGAGCCCCCCCCGAGCAGGACAAAGGATTCCCCTGCCCTGCCCAGCGAAGAAACCTCTTCCTGGAGATCGGATACGGATTCACAGCAAACCAGCCGGGCGCAGGGTCCCCCGAGGCGAAATGTGGAGTAGTGGGCCAGGGAAGCAGCCGGACTGAGCACGGTTGTCATTCCTTGACCTGAACTCGTTTCCCTTCTTCCTGCCGGGCGAGTAACCAAAGGTAGTCAGACAACCGGTTGATCCACATCAGAACCTGCTCGTTGTTCATGTACGCATCACGATGCAGTTGAACCACACCTCGCTCGACACGCCGCGAAATCGTGCGGGCATGATCGATATGCCCGCCCGCAAGGGTTCCGCCGGGAATAATGAATCCCCCCGGCATATCGATCACTTTCTCCAGCATCGCGCACTTCGAGTCCAGTTCCTCGATCATCCCCTGGTCGACGCGCTTCATCAATTGCGAATGTCCGGCATCAGTGGTTGCCAGTTCAGACCCAAGGACGAAGAGCGACATCTGCACTGCCAGCAGTGAATCGCGAACCTCTTTTGTGGTTGACGCCGCCCGCGCGATTCCGAGCACGCTGTTTAATTCGTCGACGTCGCCGTACACAGAAGTACGAGGAGAGTCCTTGTCGACAATTTCACCGGAGAAAAGGGATGTTTGTCCTTTGTCGCCGGTACGGGTGGTTATGGATCTGGATGGCATGGCACAATGTTCAATCGCGGTGCGGGAGGATTATGGGGATGTTTGCTCCGGGTATTCCACTTGAAAATGCACCCCTCGTTACTCCCTCGTCAAACCTCCGGCATGCTGGAGCAGGATATCCACCGTTGCCTCCACAGCACCCGCCTGTGCCTTTACAAGTCTGGCCGCGTTCTCTCCCAGCCTTCTCCGGGCTTCAGGATGATGGATAAGCGATTCGACCGTTTCCCCCAATGCTTTCGCATCAGCAACCTGGCGAATGGCGTCAGCCTTGAGGAAATCCTCCATTACGACGGGGAAGTTCGACATGTTTGGCCCAACGATGATCGGCTTCCCGTACAGGGCGGGCTCGATGATGTTCTGTCCTCCCTCGGCACACAGGCTTTTCCCAACAAAGATGATGTCGGCATGGCGGTAAAAGCTCCGTAACTCCCCGGTCGTATCGATAAAAAACACGTCCCGGGCTGCGGGAATGGCATCTGCCGTCTCGCTTCGAACCTGAACGGTAAGATTCCGGCGCCGTATTTTTTCCAGGATCTCCGGTTTTCGCTCCACATGACGCGGAGCCAAGGCCAGAATAAGGGCTGGAAATTGTCCTCGTAGCCGATTGTAGAGGTCCAGCAGCACGTCCTCTTCCCCCGCCCAGGTCGAACCGCCAAGGAAAATGCAATGTCTGCTGTTGATCCCCGCGTTCCGCAGTGCTTCCCCCGCAGCGGATTCGCTGTCGCTGTCGAACTCTGCCACCTCGTATTTTGCGCTGCTCAATACGTGAATCCGCTCCGGGGGTGCTCCGAGGCTTTCAAAACGATCCCGGTCCCGATGCCCCTGGACACACAGCGCATCGAACATGGGGAGAATCCTTCGGGTAAATATTCGTACCCTCTGGTATTGCGGGAAGGACCGATCCGAGAGGCGTCCATTCACGAGAAAGAGGGGAATTCTTTGGTTTCGGGCCTCCCGGATCAGGTTCGGCCACAACTCGGCTTCGACCAGCAGAATGGCGGTGGGTCGAATCAACGAAATCGCCCGGGCACCGTTCCGAGGCAAGTCCACTGGAAAGTAGATCACCAGGTCGGGATTCCGTACATGTTTCTGCCCGAGTTCGTACCCGGTGGATGTGGTGGTTGACACGACGAATCGAAGCTCCGGATTCCTATCCCGCAACGCGTCCATGAACTTGAGGGCGACAAAAAACTCGCCAACGCTGACCGCGTGGATCCAGACCCTGCCGCCCTGTTCCAGCTTCCCCTTCAACTCCGGGCTGTAGCAGCACAGCCGCTGACCAAAGTCCCTTCCGTAGCCGCCCCGGCGCACCATCCGGCAGAGGAATTTAGGCAGCATCAGGAGAAAGCCGACAACGAAAAGCACGTTGTAAAAAAACCAAATCACATCACGTCTGGACTCGCCTCGCAAATGGAGTCATGTCGGGTCGACCGGGCACTGGGGGCGTCTTTGAGGTCAACGACATCTACCGATCCACACTCGAATAGAGTTCGTCCCCCGATTCTGCATGGGAAATAACGAACGCCTCCGCGTGCAGGCTGCCGCTGGACACAAACGTCAGCGATCCCTTGTGATCCTGCTCGAGCGCCATCAGGCTCTTCTCGTCTTCCTTGCGAAGCCGGTCCATGACAATGGGGTTGACGGTGATTTTCAAAGGCAACTCCTCCTTCATGTTCTTGCGTTTTCGAAGAACCGAGGCAACGTGGCGCTGCAGCTCGACGCTGACGCTCAACGCCGATTTGATTTTCCCCTTTCCGGTGCAGTACGGACAATCCATGAACGTGGTATCCCGGATGCTTTCCTCGGCACGCTGCCTGGTCATCTCCAGGAGACCAAGCTGAGAGATCGGGAGGATGTTCGTGCGGGCCTTATCGCTCCGCAGATCATCCCGCAGGCGCCGGAACACGGCATTCTGGTTTCGCTTTGCCTTCATGTCGATGAAGTCGATGATGACGAGGCCCCCGACGTTCCGCAGGCGGAGTTGCCGGGCGATTTCTTCCGCGGCCTCCAGGTTGACCTGCGTGATCGATTCTTCCTGGGAGTTTCCGCCTTTGTGCCTCCCGGTGTTGATGTCGATAGCAACGAGCGCTTCTGTCTCGTCGAACACGAGGTACCCGCCGGATTTCAAACGAACCCGTCGCTTGAAGGCATTGTCAAGTTGCTGCTCGACGTCGAAGTGTTCAAAGACCGGAGTCGCCCCATCATAGAGCTGCACCTTCCCCTTTACCCTTCTCGACACGCGGGCCACGAGGGCCCGGATCCGCTCGTATTCATCGCGCGAATCAATAATGATGCGTCCGACATCATCCGTGAGGGAGTCGCGTACCACGCGCTCGATCAGGTCAGGTTCGCGGTAGAGGCGGCA
>CAZTAB010000097.1:0-14782 GCA_964611475.1 uncultured Verrucomicrobiota bacterium
GTGGCCCATTCCATCAGCTACAATCTCAATGCCTCCCCCGACGGGGCTCCCTGCGGTCGTCCGGGCGCGAAAAGCTCCAGCGGTGCCTGTGAGCGGGACTACGGACATCCGGGAAACTTGCCCGCCGAGGAGATTGAAGACACGCTCGGAACCTTTCTTCTTTTCGACGAACGGCCTATCCAGATGCACGAATGGAATTCCCCGTTTCCCCGCTGTGACACGAGATCCTGGAGTACGTATGCCAACGACTGGCTGATCCCGGACTACCACCTGGATGGGCTCAATTTCCTTTTCGCCGACTACCATGCCGAAACGGTCAAAAGGGATGATGTTCCCTTCTCGGTCGGGAGGTACTATCTACCCAATCCCCCCGGCTCCAGCACCATCAGCGGCGGATGGACCACGGTTCAGGGGGATTAGCCTTCAAGCCCGTCGGGTGTAATTTTTGGCGCGACATATTTTCCCTGGTATTTAGTGTTTAGTGCTGATCGGGGCTGAAAACGGAAAACCCAGACACGGAATCGTAGTCATTGAACACCATGCCTGAAACCCCAGCCTTCGGCTTCGGCCCCATCCCCTGGTGGGTCTGGAATGGGCCGATGAAGTATGCCGAGATCGAGCGGCAGCTCGGTTTGATGGCGGAAGCAGGTATGGAGGGGTGGACTCTCTGGGCGCGATTCGGCCTGGAGGTGGAGTACCTCTCCCACGATTTCATGCAGCGTTTCCGGTTTGCCGTGCAGAAGAGTGCGGAGCTGGGCCTGGATGTCTGGGTGTTTGACGAGTACGCGTGGCCTACCTGCTCGGCCAAAAGCAGCGTGCAGGAAGTTGATCCGACCTACCGCATGCGGGTGTTGTCCTGTTTTGCAATGGATGCCGAAGGCCCGGGTGAGGTTGCATTCAGCCCGGATTGGGGAAAGACCGGCATGGCCGCCGCGCCGGCCGATGCCCGGCCCGGCGGAGGCGAATCGACGTCTCACGACGAAGGCGACGGACTCACCCCCATCACGCCGTATCTCTACCCGGAGACGATTGAGTCCGGGAACCGTATGTACTTCGAGCCGCGCATGGAAAAGGTGCTGGCGGTGCCGCTCGTTGACGGGCGAATGCGAGTCGAAGAGACGATCGACATCACGGCATCTGCGGACGATCTGTCGCTGACATGGTCTGCTCCCGAGGGTTCCTGGCGTGTCCTCATGCTGATCAGCCGGGACTTCGGGCTGAACATCGATGTCATCAATCCCGAGGCGGTGCGGTGCTTCCTGGATGTGACGTGTGAGAAGTATCGGAAATATGTGGGGGAGTATTTTGGCACGACGTTCAAAGGGTTCTTCTCCGACGAGCCGCGGATGATCCGGAACACGCAGCACCGGTTCACCGAACCGACGGTCGCTTTCTCGTTGAACCTGTTCGGTCGGCTTGAAGAGCGCGGGATCGGAAACCTGGACGAATGCCTGGCGGCGGTCTTCGCGGACGAGGACACGCCACAAATTCACGCCTGCCGCTGGAGGTACTGGCAGCGGGTCACCGAGATGTACGGGGAATCATTCTACGACCAGCTGCGCGAGTGGGCCGACCGGAACGGGATTATCTACACCGGGGATTGTTTCTCCGAGGAGAGCGGGATCATCCCGCAGATGGGGGACTATTTCCGCATGGCCCGCCCCTACCACATGCCCGGGCTGGACGCGCTCTGCCCGCCGAAAATGCAGAGTCGGGAGACCTTCAAGTCTCCGAAATTCGCCAGCTCGGTCGCGCACCAGAACGAAGGGCCGGTGAAGGGCCGGGTGTTGTGCGAAGGGCCGGGATTGCTGGGGTGGGGCACGACCATCGAGGAGATGAAGCACGTCACCGACTGGATGTACGTGTTCGGCGTGAACATTCTCGTGCCGAACGCGATGCACTACACCATCGGGCACGACCAGCTCTACGAAACGCCCTCTTATTTTTTCCAGTGGACCCTCTGGCCCTTCTATCCCGCCTGGGATCGCTACACTGCGCACCTCGGCCGTGAACTGACGCGGGGGCGACACGTCGCGCCGGTCGCGTACTATTTCCCGACCGAAACCTTTCTTCCCCTGTTTCGTCCCATGAAGCCGATGACGGCCGCGATGCGATATGAAGGTGACATGCGCGGCGTTTATCCCATTGTCACCTACACCGCGCATGACATGATCCGTCGCCAGATCGATTTCGACTATGTCGACTACGCCGGCATGGACCGGGCGACGGTGGGGCAGGGGACGCTTGAACTCGCGGGCGAGTCGTTTTCCCTGATCCTCGTGCCGGCAACCCGGATTATTGCGCGCAGCTCGGCGGGAAAAATTCGCGAGTTCGCCGATGCCGGCGGGAAAGTCCTCTGGATCCGGCCGCTTCCGGCCCTGTATGAAGATGGAGAAAGCGCGCAGGATCTGCTCGACTGGATCGAAGGAGCCGGCGAAACCTGTACCGTTCTCGATGGAATGCCGGAGAATCTCGTCGACGGCGTCGGTGATGCCATCGCCCGGGGAGAGGACTCCTTGCCCGATGGACATTCCGATGCCGTGGAATCTGCGATCAATGCCATGATTTCCCTGCCCGTCCGCCTGACGTCCCCGCGGAGGAGTGACTTCGCGGTGTGCTACCGGGAGGATGGCGACGAACACCTTCTCTTCGTTGTCTATTTCGGCGATGAAACCGTGGACGCGGAGCTGCAGATCCCGGAATGGAGCGCGGCCGAGCAGGTGGATGTGCTGCATGGGAGCCGCTCCGCGGGCACCGGTTCCAACGGGGTGTTCCCGCTCACGTTCGCACCGTTCGAGTCGAAGCTGCTCGCCAGGAGTTCCTCGCACGTCGAGCTTACGCTGGCTTCCTCCTCGATGGTGCTGGATGGGGAGTGGTCGGTTACCTTGCCCGACCATAACCTGGTTGTCCCCGAACCCGTAACTGTCGACCTTGAATGGATCAATCGTAGCTCGTGGGAGGCGATGGTGATCTATCACGAACGCTTTTCGATCGAGCTGGCGAAGTCCCTCGACATGCTTGTGTGGGTATTGGATGAAACGCAGCAATACCGCGACTGGGGGAGGATGAAGGTTCTCGCCAACGGGGAGGAAGCAAAGGTGTTTGACAGCCCGGTGGTGGACCCGACGCTGCCGGCGGCCGATCTCACGCCGCATCTTCGCGCGGGGAAAAACGAAATCGAACTGGCACTGGAGCACACGGACTACATGAACGCCCGGGACCTGTTCTGGAAACGCCGCGCACCCGCACCGGTCGTGCGTCCCCGGATCTTCGGAAAATTCGTCCTGGACGGAACCATCCTCGCGCCGATGCCGGACTCGTTTACCGTCTCCACTGGCGACGACATTGCAGCGCAGGGCTATGGCCTGTACTCAGGACGCAGCGTCTACGGGAAGAGGATTCAGCTGGATCAGCCGGTGGTCCTGCGAAGCGTGGAATTCGAACATCTTGCGAATCATGCCGTTGTCTCCATCGACGGCACGGAAATCGGCCGCTCCCTCTGGCGCCCGTGGGTCATTTCCTGCGAACACGCTCTTGCCGCCGGTGAGCACACGATCGAGATCGAAGTTACCAACACCCAGGCCAACCAGATGTTCGAGGACCCGGTCCCCTTCGGGCTCCTCGGCCCGGTCCGGCTGGGATTCCAGTAGCCGATGCGCCGCTGGGCTCCTCGCCCATCTGAATCCGCGCCCCGCCACGTACCATTCATTACTCCATCATCTGGTAAATGATTCCGCCCTCGGTATCCCGCGGCGCGGGAAAACCCATTAACCCAGCGATGGTGGGGGCGATGTCCTGAAGGCCTACGTTACGTTTGATCCTCACTCCCTTGCTCACGCCGGGTCCCGAAAAGAGCAAGAGACATCTCATTTTCTTCCCGCCGTACTCCCCGCCCGGGAGGCGGTGGCCATGTACATCATCGCCGGGAATACGGCCGAATCCGCCGCGCACTGCCACCACGACATAGCAGATGCCGTCTCCGCACAGGCCCACCATGCCCGCATCCTCCCGCCGCAACGCAAGAGCGACGGGTTTACGCCCCGTCGTGGGGTCCGTGTAGTCGTACAGGGCGGCGATGATCCGGTGCACGACCTCGTCGAAGTCGCCCCGGGCGACAATTCCACCGGGATTTCTGCCCTTCAGGTTCACGTAGATATGCATTTCCCTCTGACAAACTGCCATCGATTTTCCGAGAACGATTTTCTCCCGTTCACCTGTTCCTTTGGTTTTCATCAACCCGGCCTGCTTTAAGGCATCCTCGACCCTGAAATGGTTGCGGTAGGTTACGGCGCTGTGATCGGACACCAGCACGACCAGGCGCTTCTTTTGGCGATGGGACAGGAGTTTCCCAATGAACGCGTCGATCGCCATGTACGTTCTCTGTTCAATGTTTCGTGCCGCGCGAAGCTCCTTCGCAGATGCCGCCTGCTCCTTCTCCAGGATGTTCCGGTACAGGTGGTTCACCGTGTCGACCGATACGGTATAGACGCACGTGATGTCGCACGGTGAATGGCGTTGGCAGCGTTTCACTGCCGATGCCATCCAGTCAAATCCCAGCTCCTGGATCTCGATGAAGGTGTCGAGATCGATCGCATCCATGTGCGGCGAATTGAAGTGGTCGCGGTAGGACGGGATTCCCCGGACTTTCTCGATGACCGGCGCGAGGGCCGGGGGATGGACGCAGGGCGTCGTCACCAGGCGCGTAATGTAGACGGTCAGTCGCCCGGCCCGGAACGATACATCGATAACCTTGATGCGATACTTCAGGATTGTGTTCCCCAGCGCGAGGATCAGGTCGTTGCTCCATTCGCCTTTGCTCAGGGTTACGAGTCGTTTCTCGGGATGCTTCGAGGAGCGAAACACGCCGTCATTCGCCGGGGCAACCTCGACGGACCAGTACCATGGATCGATCGCGGGCTGGTTCTCCCTCGATTCGTCATCGATAATCCAGTAGCCGGGATCCAACGCGGGGTTCAGTTGACCTCGCAGCGCCGGAGGATCGGGCTCCAGGTGGATCTTCGTTCCGACAGAAAGGTGTTCGGTGGAGAACAACTGGTGCTTGATCCCGAAGGAGCCGTCCGTCGCGGAGGTGTCCGTCGTGCCGATTTGAGGCCCGCCGGTTTTGGGAGGCCACGAGGTCGGATAGGAGATGAGCAGGGTCCGCATTTGGGCGCGCTCGGCGGCCTCCCACATCGTCTCCGCCCGAATCGACTTCGAGGAGTATCCCGCGTGCGGAACGGTTTCCGTCAGCGGAAGGGAATGGTCGTACAGGCTCGAGGACGTTACGCCGTGCGTCGCGGGAGGCGCACCGGTAGCGACGGTGGCCCAGCAGGTCGGGGACGTATTCGGAAGGGGCGGAAGGCAGTTTTCCGCCCATGCTCCGTTCTTCATCAGCCTCGAGATATTCGGGAGCAGCCCTTTTCCCGCAAGCTTCTCCACGACTTCGGGTACCGCGCCGTCCAGGCCGATGATCAGGCAATGATCGGGTTTTTTCATGTGTCACTCGTGCGCAATCGGGTCGTGGATTAGTTGTGTTGCATTTCGGTGGGTTAATTTCAGATACTGCGCCGGAAGGTACCGTCCCACACAATGAATAATCATCAATCATAAACCATCAATATCCATGCCCCGACCCAACATCCTGATTTTTGTGCCCGACCAGATGCACCGGGAGACCGTCGGGCCAGGGGGACTTTGCGAGACGCCAAATTTCGACGCCCTTGCGGCAGGCGGCGTCTCCTTTACTGATGCCTTTACCCCCACGCCGATCTGCACCCCGGCCCGCGCTTCGATGTTTACCGGGCTGCCGCCCCATCAGCATACGCTTCTACACAACACGCACATGGATTTTCCCATCCAGGCGAACCTCCCGGGGGGAATGCCGACCTTCGCGGACGCATTGCGTGATGCGGGATATGAAACGTATTTCACAGGCAAGTGGCATGTGGGGAAGACGAACACTCCGAGGGATCACGGGTTCAACTGCGTGGGGGAGGTGCCGGCGCATGACAAGATTCCTCGGAGCAAGTTTGTTGACGAGATCCTTGTCCCCAACCGTTGCGAGGCAAAGGGCACGCTGGCCGCGACGACCTCGGAATCACCGGAGGAAACGCAGCCGTGGCTCGTTTGCCGGACCGCGGCCGATATGATTCACCAGCATGCGCGTGAACGGCCCGGGCAACCCTTTCTTTTGTTCGCCTCGACCGACATGCCCCACGTCCCCTGGTGCACCCCCGCGCCCTACGTCGACCGGTATGATGTCGACCGGATGGATCCCTGGCCGAACTACGACGACGACCTTGAGGACAAGCCGGTTGCCTACCGGAAGCACTACAATGGCTGGGATTTCTGCCGTGTTCCCGGCAACTGGCCGCTGGCGGCCCGCGCGCTTGCACACTACTACGGCATGGTCACGCTGATCGACGAGGCATTCGGGCAGATCCTTCGCGCGCTGGAGGAAGCCGGGCAGCGTGAGAATACCCTGGTTGTCGTGACGAGCGACCACGGCGAGTTGATGGGACGTCACGGCCTTTTCGGGAAGAACGAGATGCTGTGTGACGACCTGGTTCGGATTCCATTGATCCTGAACTGGCCGGCGCGAATCAGCGGCGGGGAAGGGCGGCGCCAGATGGTGACATTGTGCGATTTTTTCCCGACGTTCCTGGACGTGGCGGGTGTGGCGGAGAAGGGTTCGGGCACGGGACGCTCGCTGATTCCCCTGCTCGCTGATGCGTCTTCCGCCAACGGGTGGCCGGACGAAGTCTGCCTGGAGCATCACGGCGACCTGCAGTACAACCTGGTTCGCGGCATCCGGGATCGCCGGTTCAAGTATGTTTACAATGCGAATGACGGGGACGAGTTATACGACCTGGAAGCCGATTCGTGGGAGCGGAGGAATCTTGCCTGCGAGGTGTCAAGCGGCGAGTTGCTCGCGGTGTATCGGGAACGGCTGCTGGCGCAGATGGAGAGAACGGGGGATCCGTTTCTTCGAGGGGTGCGATCGAACCTGGAGAATGCGCCGACTCCACCGGAAACCGGATGAGGCTGTAGTTCCGGGCCCGCGTGCGGCCGTCAAGCCTGACGCCGGCGGGGTTGGTCCCGATTCACCCTGGCAATCCCACTCCTCCTGGATCGAATGCATGGAGAGCCTGCCACCGGCCACGACGACCCATGCAGGGACCCCGCATTCCCTGTCGAGCCCCCGGCGAGTCGAGTCACAGGTTGACGCGGGTGCCCTTTTCCCATCGTGTTTTCCGGTCATCTTCTGATATGCTGAGATGGAAGCTCACCATGAGTGCGACGGTTGTCGAGTACCGGTGATTGTTGTCGGGAATGAGGATCGATCGTGTGTCTCAATGGTACGCATGAGCTGCATGAAGAGGTGCAGGTCCCGGATGAAACGGACATTTTGGTTGTTCGCCGCACGGCGCAGGGATGCGGCGGGGAGAGCTTATAGGGTGAGGACGCGTGTTGCGAAGGGTTGTTCGCGCCCGCTTGCCGGATCCGCCCGCGATTTCATGTGTTTGGTCCCATCCACGATGGGTATGGACCGTATCGGAACGTTCATTCGGAATGTTTCAGCGCAAGTGCACGTGCTCCGCCCGTGTTCAACTGGCGGCAAGGCCCGAATCAACGGCGGCAATGGATCCGAAGCGAGTCGCGGCCGCCGTGGACGCGGAGTATGCGGAAGGCTGCCGGCGATCGCACTGCTTCTGGCTTCCTCCCACGGGTTCGCCGCCTTCCAGGAAGCGCCGTTGCTGGCGGAGCGGGTGGCGAGGGGCGAGTTGCCGCCGGTGGAGGATCGTTTGCCGCCCGAGCCGGTCGTCGTGGAGCCGGTGCGGTCAATCGGCACGTACGGGGGCACATGGCGGCGGCTGTACGCTGAACCCGGTGACACTTGTCTTGACCACCGACTGGGGTACGAGAGCCTCGTGCGATGGGATCGCTCCGGAAAGAACGTCGTCCCGGGACTCGCAAAGAGCTGGGAGGTGCAGGATGACGGTCGGCGGTACGTGTTCCATCTCCACGAGGGCATCAGGTGGTCCGACGGACAACCGTTCACCTCGGAGGACCTTCGTTTCTATTACGACGAGGTATACTCCAACACCGACCTGTGGCCGATCTTCCTGTCGTTTCTCAAGTCGGGCGGGAAGCCGGCCGAGGTGTCGGCGCCCGATCCCCACACCCTGGAGTTCCGGTTCGCCGCCCCGTACGGGATCTTTCTCGAATTCCTCGCCTACGAAGGGCACCGGATGGTTCGGCCGAGACACTACCTGGAGCAATTCCTTCCCAAGTTCGCGGGGAAGGAAGAACTGGATCGACGCGTCCGGGACATGGGGTTTCTCGGGTGGACAGAAATGTTCGCCGCAATGGTGATCAATCCCGAGCGCAACCCCGATCTACCGATGCTCAATGCGTTCCTTATCAAGACGCCGCCACCGGCGGGACGGATCGTGGCGGAGCGTAACCCCTATTATTGGAAAGTGGACCCGGAGGGCAATCAGCTTCCGTATATTGACGAGATCGCCTACGTCAGCGTGCAGGACTACGAGATTCTCTCCATGAAGGCGATCGGCGGAGCGGTTGATTGCCAGGCGCGCGGGATCAATTCGAACAACTATCCGCTTTTCATGCAGTACCATAAGCGGAACAAGTACCGGGTCCTCGCCGACCCGAAACCCGGCTCCGTTGTCTTGATCCTCAATCACCACAGCAACGATCCGGAAATCCGCCCCATCCTGCAGGACCAGCGGTTCCGTGTTGCGCTTTCGGCGGCGGTGAACCGCGAGGAATTGATTTTCCTGATGTGTTCGAACCTGGCCGACCCCTCCTCGGGGATCGCTTCGCCGTACGACCCGTACTGGCTGCCGGAGTTCGACGCGGCCCATCTCGAGTTCGATCCTGAGCTTGCCAATCAACTCCTGGACGAAGTCGGTCTGGAACGGGGGCGCAACGGTATCCGAAGGCTTCCCAGCGGCAGGCCGTTTCGCCGCGTGTTGAACGCGCAGCCCGGTGACCCGGCCGTGGGTACCCTGCCGGAATTCTGGGAACTGCTGATCGATTACTTCCGGGAGGTGGGGTTGGATTTTCAGCTCAAGGTTCTCTCGCCCGAAGCCGCCCACCGACAGGTGGGCACCGGGGCGTATGATTTTTGGGGGTGGGGTTCGGTGGGCATGCACTGGATCGCTTTTCCCGCCGGGTACGTCCCGCATTCCCGATACAGCTACTTTGGGCCGAGGTACGGGCTCTACGTGACATCCAACGGGAAGGACCGGAATGGAGTCCAACCGCCCCCGGAGTTTCAACAGCTGCTCGACTGGTACCGGGAGCTGCGGGGCGTCGTGGGCGACGAGCAATACAAGCTGGAGCTTGGGCGCCGGATTCTCCGCCAATGGTCGGAGGAGTGCTACATGATCGGGATTTGCCGGCAGCGCGCGTTGATGATCGTATCGGACCGGTTCAAGAATGTCCCGGACCGGATCATTCATGACTGGCGGATCAAGTGCCCCGGGTACATCGGTATCGAGCAGTTTTACATCGATGAGGAGGAGGCGCTGTGATCGAGTACATCATTCGCCGCGTCCTGCTGATGATCCCGACCCTGTTCGTGATTTCGATCATCGTTTTTACCGTCATTCAGCTGCCCCCGGGGGATTTTCTCACCACGTATGCAATCAACCTTGAGCAATCGGGGGAACCGGTGGCCATGGAGGTCCTGGATGCGCTGCGGAAACGCTACGGCCTGGATCAGCCGATGCCGGTGCAGTATTTCAAGTGGATCAGCGGCATCGTGCTCCGGGGCGATTTCGGCCAATCCTACTTCCACTGGCGACCCGTCGGCGATCTCATCTGGGAGCGCCTGGGTTTGACCGCGACCATCGCCCTTGTGACCATCGTATTCACATGGTTGATAGCGATTCCCATCGGCATCTACTCGGCGACCCACCAGTACAAATTTTCGGACTACTTGTTCACGCTGCTCGGCTACGTCGGCCTCTCGGTCCCGGCATTCATGCTGGCGTTGCTGCTGATGAACTTCGCTCACACGAAGTTCGGCATGGACGTGGGTGGCCTGTTCTCTGACGAATTCATTGACGCGCCCTGGTCGTGGGCACGGGTGGTCGACTTGCTGCAGCACATCTGGGTTCCCGTCGTGGTTCTCGCCGTTGGCGGAACTGCCGGTTTGATTCGCACCATGCGGGCGAACCTGCTTGACCAGCTCGAGATGCCCTACGTCGAGACGGCACGGGCCAGCGGGCTGTCGGAAACAAAACTTCTGCTCAAATACCCCGTGCGGGTCGCGATCAACCCCATCGCGAGCACCATTGGATGGATGTTGCCCTCTCTGTTTTCCGGTAGCGTGATCGTGGCCATGGTGCTGAGCCTGCAGACAACCGGCCCGTTGCTCTGGCGCGCGTTGATGGATCAGGACATGCATCTGGCCGGGGCCATGATCATGATCCTGAGCACCCTGACGGTGATCGGCACCCTGCTTTCCGATATTGCACTGGCCTGGGTAGATCCCCGGATCCGGTTTGAAGGGCGGACAGGATGAACTCGGCCGATCAAGAACGCACCTTCCTGGCGTCGCAGTGGCGACTGATGTGGTGGAAGTTCCTGGACCACAGGGTGGCTGTCTGTTCTCTGTTTCTCCTGGGTTTATTTTACCTTGTTGCCGTATTCTGCGGCTTCATCGCGCCGAGCAGTCCGCACCAGCGAGCCCGGGAACTCAGTTTCTCGCCGCCACAGCGGGTGCACATCATGCATGAAGGGCGGCTGCACCGGCCGTTCGTCTATCCGCGTGTCCAGCATTTCGACGAGGAAACAACCCTTCTCAGCTACACCGAGGACCGAACCCGTCCGCTACCAATCCGGTTGTTGGTGCGGGGTGACGCCTATCGATTCTGGGGATTGGTTGAGGCCGATCTTCATCTTGTCGGACTGGGGGAAGGGGAACGGCTTTATCTTCTTGGCGCGGACCGGCTGGGACGGGACCTCTTCAGCCGGATCATCTACGGCAGTCGCATTTCCCTCTCGATTGGCTTGGTTGGCGTCTTTCTGAGCCTCGTGCTGGGAATTGTTATCGGCGGAATTTCCGGCTACTTTGGCGGCACGATCGACACCGTGATTCAGCGAATGATCGAGATTCTTCTCTCGATTCCCGCCATTCCGCTTTGGATGGCGCTCTCTGCGGCCGTGCCCCCCGCCTGGTCGCAGCTCACCGTTTACTTCTGCATGACCGTCATTCTTGCACTTATTGGTTGGACCGGGGTGGCCCGAGAGGTGCGTGGAAAGATTCTCGCCTTGCGGGAGGAAGACTATGCCATGGCGGCACGCGCGGCGGGGGTGAAGGAATTCAGGATTCTTCTCCGGCACCTAGTTCCGGGTTTCGCCAGCCACCTGATCGTGGTCATGACGCTCGCCATTCCGGGGATGATCCTGGCGGAGACTGCGCTGAGCTTCCTGCAATTGGGCTTGCGCGCGCCGACGATCAGCTGGGGCGTGCTGCTGCAGGACGCCATGAACCTGCAGGCGGTCAACCTCTACCCGTGGCTGATCTGGCCCACCGCGTTCGTCGTGGTCGTGGTGCTGCTGTTCAATTTTCTTGGAGATGGTCTACGGGATGCCGCAGACCCGTACAGTCATTAGTACACATGGGAATCATGAAAAACCTGGTTGAGATCCGGGACCTCGAAGTCCGATTTGACCTCAAAGAGGGTAGCGTGCACGCCGTCAACGGTGTGAATCTCGAAGTCGCGCCGAACCGGACGCTGGGCGTGGTGGGGGAAAGCGGTTGTGGAAAAAGTGTTACGGCTCGGGCCATCTTGCGAATCCTGCCCTCCCGGGGCCGGATCGTCAAAGGCAGGATCCTTTTGCAACCGCGAGGCGGAAACGGGAACCAGCCGGTCGACCTGACGGCATTGAAGCCGGACGGAAAAGAAATCCGGAGCATTCGGGGCGGCGACATTGCCATGATTTTCCAGGAACCGATGACTTCGTTCTCGCCTGTGCATTCGGTCGGCAACCAGATCGGCGAAAGCATCCGGCTTCATCAAGGAGTCTCAAAGAAGGAGGCGCGTGCGGCTGCCATTGAGATCCTGGGCCACGTGGGCGTGCCCAACCCAGCCCGGCGGATTGACGCCTATCCGCACGAATTGTCCGGCGGTTTGCGGCAGCGATGTATGATCGCGAAAGCATTGTCGTGCCGGCCCCGCCTGCTGATCGCCGACGAGCCCACAACCGCGCTCGACGTGACCATCCAGGCGCAGATCCTCGAGTTGATCGAGCGGATCCAGGAGGAGCAGGACATGGCGGTGATGATGATCACCCACGACCTGTCCGTCATGGCCGAGGTTGCCGACGAGGTCGCGGTGATGTACATGGGACGGGTCGTGGAGCGGGCTTCCGCGCGGAAAATCTTCACAGCTCCAATGCACCCCTACACGCGTGGATTGCTGGAGTCGGTTCCGGTGCTGGGGAGCGGACAGCAGGGGCGGTTGAAGTCGATCGAGGGGATGGTTCCCGATCCGTTCACCACGATTCCGGGCTGCCCGTTCCATCCGCGTTGTCCGGCCCGGATCCGTGGCGTATGTGATCGGGGCGAACCGCCGCCGCTAATCAAGGGTGAAGATGACAGGAACGTAGCGTGTCATTTATATGAGGAATCCGATGTCTGAACCGCTTCTCGAGGTCAAGGGCCTCTCCAAAAGCTTTCCCATTCGGAAGGGGCTTCTTCGTCGTGTCGTGGGTGAAGTGCGCGCGGTGGACGATGTCGATTTATTCATTGAGGAAGGCGAGACAGTAGGGCTGGTGGGGGAAAGCGGGTGCGGCAAGACGACGACCGGCCGGCTGATTCTGCGGCTGATTGAACGGACAGCGGGCACGTTGACGTTCCGCCTGGACGGGGAAGAAGTCGACCTGGGGGCGCTGGAGGGAGAAGAGCTGCGAAGGTTCCGTCGGCACATGCAGCTGATTCTCCAGGATCCCTTCGCCTCTTTGAATCCGCGCATGACGGTGCTGGACATCATCGCCGAGCCGCTGAAAGCGCAGAACTTCGGCACGCGCAAAGACATCGAGGGCCGGGTGCAGGAAGTCACCGAGGCGATGGGTTTGAACGTGGCGTTGCTGCGCAGATATCCCCACGCGTTCAGTGGCGGACAGCGGCAACGTATTGGAATCGCGCGTGCTCTGGTGTTGAACCCGAAACTCATCGTTTGCGATGAACCGGTGTCGGCCCTGGACGTTTCGGTGCAGGCACAGATTGTAAATTTGCTCAAAGACCTTCAAGAGCAGTTTGGATTGACCTACCTGTTTATCGCCCACGATCTATCCGTGGTGGAGAACATCAGCCGGCGGGTAGCTGTCATGTATGCCGGCCGGATCGTGGAGACGGCCGAAACGTCTCGGCTTTTCCGGGAGCCGCGTCATCCCTACACCGAAGCGCTGCTTGCCGCCGCCCCGAAGCCGGCAGTGGATGAGGGGAAATCCGGCCGCAATCTGCTCGAAGGGGAAGTGGCCGATCCTGCTTCCCTGCCCGCAGGGTGCGCATTTCGTCCGCGGTGCAAGTATTGCCGGGAGCAGTGCAGGGTGGAGACGCCGCCACTTCGGAAGCTGGAGGACGGGCATGCTGTCGCCTGTCATTTCGCCGAGACGCTTGAGCTGCGCGGCGTGGTCCAGTAAGGAAACATGCGGATGTAATGAACGCGAAGACGTATCGAACCCTTTGCATGTCGGAAGAAGTGGATCCTGCCGCGCTGGAGCCGGTGCGTGCGCTGGGAGACGTGGATGTGGTGGCGCCGGACGGGCCGTACCTGCTGGACCACATTCATGAATACGACGCGCTGCTTCCCTCGTTGAAAGTGAGGGTCGACCGGGAGATCGCGCGGCGGGGCGCACAGGGACGGTTGCGATTGATCTACACACCTTCGACCGGTCTCGATCACCTGGATCTCGATGCGCTGAAAGAATTCGGCATCCGGATGGAGTGCATCCGGACCGAATACGGGCTCCTGGAGGATGTGACCTCCACCGCCGAGCTTGCGTTCACCCTCATGCTGTCCGCCGCCCGCAAGGTGCCCGCCGGTCACAACGCCGCGATGCAGGGTCTCTGGGCGCGCGACCGGTACCGGGGACATCAACTCTCCGGCAAGACCCTCGGGGTGCTGGGGGTCGGCCGGCTTGGCAGCATGATGGTCGAGTACGGCCGCGGGTTCCGAATGAACGTGATCGGATGCGATTGCAGCCCGCGTGAGCGCGTTCCCGATCTCGAGTACCTGGAATTCGACGAGTTTTCCGCCCGGGCCGACGTGATTTCCATTCACATTCACCTTACGGACGACAACGTGAACTTTCTCAATGCGGACCGGATCGCAAAGATGAAGGATGGGGTGATCCTGGTGAACACCAGCCGCGGAAAGATCATTGACGAGGAGGCACTGCTTGCCGGACTGGAAAGCGGGAAGGTCGGCGGTTTCGGCGCGGACGTGATCGTCGGTGAATGGCGCGACGACCTGGCGGGTCATCCACTCATCGCGTACGCGCGCGAAAACGACAACGTGACCATCGTTCCCCACGTCGGCGGCGTCACCTGGGAAGCGCAGACGATCACGCTCTCGTTCGTGGCGGAAAAAATGGCCGCGATCATGCGGGAGTGGTAGCGGGGATGTTTGATCGTGGAGACCGCGGGCAGTCAGATCCGCAAGCACTCGAGCGCCTCGAGCTCGCGTGCCCGCGCGCGGGGGCGGTGCAGGGGGTCGAGGTTGCCGGTGGCGGGGGCGATCGG